>JAKFUN010000104.1 GCA_021732675.1 Phycisphaerales bacterium | reverse complement strand
GCAGGGGGTTGAAGCCTGGGACGGGGTCACTCATGCGGACGAGGATCGACTGGCCGGGCTGAATGTTGCCTGAGAGGATGACGCGGTCTTCGACGCTGGAAAAGCCGCTGGTCGAGCCCTGGCTGGCGTACTGCACCGACCAGCCGTTGAGGCTGACCGTCTGATTGCTGCGGTTGTAGAGCTGAACAAAGTCGGCGTCGAAGGGAGCGTCCTCGGAGGGGATCAGGCCGAGGTTGCCGCCCCCGCCGAAGGCCTGGCTGATCACCACGCGCGAGTTGGAGACCGTGTTGCAGTCGCCGATGGCGACGGGGATGGTGGTGCTGGCCGAGCGGCTCTGAGCATCGGTCACGGTGACTTCGACATTCAGGGCGCCGGGGGTGCGGCCGGAGGGCACGGTGGCGGCGTACGTGAAGACGCCGTCGCCGGGGTTCGCGTCCCCGTTGGTGCCGTCGTCAAAGAAAGCCTGCGTGCCGGAAAGACCCAGGCCGGAGAGATTTCCACGCACGGAGATCCCGGTGCTGATGGGGTTGGCGCCGGGGGTGGCGTTGACGGTGAAGGTCAGTGCTCCGCCCTGGGCGCACACCGCCGGGGGCAGGACCGACGCGTTCAACGCAGGGCCGATCGCGCGGATGGGCGTGCCGTTGAACGTGACACGATCGAAGCGCCAGTTGCCCGAGGCGTTGTTGTACACCGTGCCCGAGGCACCGGTGTAGTTGCCCCCGCCGGGGTTGCCGAGGGTGGCAGGGTCGTACACCGAGACCAGGCGCACCCGAAAGTTGGGATTGTCGTTGGCGCCGACGATGGAGCTGAAATCGACGACGTTGTTGTTGATCCAGCCGTTGGTGGCCGAGGTGAGGACCGGGCCGATGCTGGTCCAGTTGGTCCCACCATTGAGGGAGTACTGCACCTGCATGTGGCGCACGCCCTGGTTGGTGGTGAACCAGTCAAAGGTGAACGTGATGCCCGAGTAGTTGACGGTGCTCACATCGAACTCAGCGCCTTGGGTGAACTGCGGGGCGGCCAGGGCGTACCCGACGCCGGCGTTGCCGAAGGTGCCGTCGAAGGAGCCTCGAACCCGCCAGCAGTTGTTGGGGTTGGCTTGACCATTTTCAGAGCTGGCGCCCGCGCCCAAGATGTCGCAGGCGGTGATGGAGCCGGTGCGGACCGGGCTGGTGGTGTAGGTGTAGTTGTTAGTCATGCCCAAGGGGACAGCCAGCCCCTGGCCAAAGCTGGGGCGTGGGTTGTTGACGACCTGGCCGGTGGGCAGGGTGTTGAAGTTCCACTGGGTGAAGTCCACGGTCTGGGCGTGGGCCGCGCCGGCGAGGGTCAGCAGCGCCAGGGGACACAAAATGTTCTTCGAAAGCTTCATCATCGCATGATCTCCTCAAAAAGTGACCGTTCACCCGCGCGCTTGGACTTGAGCCCAGGCCGCCGATACCTCCCGCTGGGGTGCGAAACCTCGCGCCCGCGGCTTGCCAACACATCTCGCCCGTCCTTGGGGTCGCCTGAGCCTTGCACACCAAAGTCACAGGCGAAAAAACTCTCTCGATCCTGCCGGCGTGCTGCCGCCATCCTCTCGCTCCGGGGTCTCGTCTCCTGCGAGGCCTAGAGCGAAACCCAACTCTCTACTGCGGCGCCGAACTCTCCAACCCGGCGCCCGATCCGACCCAAACTACACCCCAAATCTTTCGAGGCGCGGACCCGAGCCCCGGGCCGGAAGCCCACGCGTGAATCCCAGCTAGAAGTCAAGGCCGGTGCGGTTCAGCCAGCCCCCGAAGACCTTGTCTTCGAGTTCGTCGTAGATCAGGGTGTTTATCCCGCGGTTGATGCCCAGGGTGTACCCGAACTGTCCGTCGGCTTTGGTGTCTTTGAAGAGCGAGACGTGCCCGTCGGCGAAGCCGATGTTGCCGTAGATGGCGCTGCCACCCAGCGAGTTCTTGCTGCGGCTGCGCCCGTGGCTGGGGCCAAAGTCGGTGTAGTTCTGGCGCGACCAGACGCTGCCAAAGTCGGCGATGACACCGAGCACGGGCCCGTCGGTCAGGGCCTTGGCCCCCGGGGTGCGATCGCCGTTGGGCAGTTCGACCACGTCGGGGTTGTCTGAGACGTTGGCGGTGCCGTCGCCAAAGAGGGGGACCTGGCTGGCGATGGCCGCACCTTGGATCTGGGATTCTTTGAGGGGGCCTTGGATGTATCGAATGTCTTTGGGGTCGGGGGCGCGGGTGGGGTAGAGAGAGGTCATGTTGGTGCTGGCCATGTACCACGACTGGCAGTAGTTGGTGTTGTAGCCGGCGCGGATGAGTTCCTTGACCTCGTCTGGGCTGAATGTGGTGTAGGCGTTGGTGCTGACGCGGTTGTAGTTGAGGTTCTCGCTGGAGCGCGACTCGCTGCTGGGGCAAAGGATCTGCCCGGGGACGCAGTAGCCGCCCAGGATGAAATCCGCGACCCAGCCGACTTTGTCGATGGCGCCAAAGCCGCTCTTGCGGCGGTTATCAAAAGGCCCGGTGGAGAACTGGCCCTTGTAATCGACCGAGCGGTTGACCGCCGCCATGGAAAGCTGGCGAACGCCCGATGCACACACGGTGGTCTTGGCGGTCTCGCGCGAGCTTGCCAACGCCGGGAGCAAAATCCCAATCAGCACCGCGATGACCGCGATGACGACCAGAAGCTCAATGAGTGTGAACGCGCGGGCGGATCTCCGAATCATCGCGGAATGGATCATGTTCGGCAAACTCTCCCGCCATCTCTGGTTACGCAACTCTAAAGCCCCACTCGACGAGTCCTAGAGGCTAGTCCCGCGGCTTGTGATTTCGAGCCGGGTTCACCATGGCATCATGTATCTTTGCGAAAACCTAACCTTTCGGACGTACTTTGTTTGGTTTTCGGCGAGGTGATGGCCCAACCTGAAAAATCAAGCCGATGGGCACTTCTCGGGGTCGCTCTTGAAAACAAAAGCCCTCCCGGACGGGGAAGGCTGAGTGAGCACCGAGGCTTGCGAAGGGGCGGATCTGACGACGCCTCCAAACGAGGGCGGCAGGCTCTGTCAAGCCGCGTTTAGCTGGCCGGGGGCAGGTCCGGGCTCGTGGAGTAGACGTTGTCGCCGGTGGTGCTGGGGTCGCCGTCGTCACCGGCGGAGTAGAAGTATGGCCGCCCGCCGGTGCAGCGCCCGCCGTCGCTATCGGGGAAATCTTGGGCTTGGACGGGGCTCGCGCCAGCCTTGACATGATTGCGGCGCAGCAATGTGGGGACCCAGGTTTTGCCCTTGGGGGCACCCGCCAGCGCGGGGAACTGTGTCGCGTCGACCATGGTCGCCGCGGCGGTGGCCGCACCCGACGGGGCGGTGCGATCACCCGCCCAAACCCCCTGGAAGGCCGGGTGAACATAGCGGATCGGTCGACCCCATCCGTCGAAGACGGTGGGAAGATCAAGATCAGTTGCACCGACCTTCGTGGCAAATCGTTTCGAGAATCGCCCCGATATGTTGGCCAACGCGGCCTTTGCCTCGGAGACCTCTTGCACTTGCGCGATATACAGCCCGACGCTGTTGAGCAGTTGGTTGCCCTGGGGGGAGACAGCCGAGTCCGTGTCGCTCATGTTGCGGGCGTCGGCGATGGGCACGATCTTGGAGGTCTGGCCAGTGCGCGGGTCTTGCACCCAGGGGTCAGGGATCGAGCCCTTGGCCTTGACGTAGGCATCGAGCGACGCATCGAGCACGCGAATCGTGTCGAGGGTGATGCGTTGCTTGGAGCCGGAGCTCACGGCGTTCCCCACCACCAGCGAGATGGCGATGAGGATGCCGATGATGCCGATGACCACCAGCAGTTCGAGAATCGTAAAGGCGCGGGGCATGCGTCGAGCAGCCATGACGGAATCTCCTCTACCGGGCGGCTGCCGCCAGCGCGCAAGGCCAGCCCGGATGAACCTATCGCGCGTCCGGCTACCCGCGGCCGCCGATGTACCTCGCAACAGTGTACGGAGTTAGACCGGGTTGGGATCCACCAACCTTCGGTCACCCCGTCAACTCCTTCAGCCCCGACCCTGGCTACATCAGCCCGGGGCCGGAAATGCCTCCCAGCCCAGTGCCCAGATTCCCACCCGCGGAGTTCCCGCCCATTGGGTTTCCGCCGCCGGGTCCGCCCATCGGAGCCATGGGGCTCATAGGCCGAGGCGCGAAGGGGCTGTTGGCCCCGGGCATGGGGCGTGACATCGGGGCCGGGGGGGTGAGCTTGGCCTTGAAGACAAACTCTGTGACCTTGCCCCGAATTCCTTCCATCATGGTCTGGAACTGATAGGAACCTTCCTTTTTGTACTCGATGCGCGGGTCCTGCTGGCTGATGGAGCGGAAGTTGATGGTGTCGCGAAGCTGGTCCATCACGTAGAGATGGTCCTTCCATTCCCCGTCAAGGGTTTGGAGAAGGATGGTGCGCTCGAACTGGAGGAGCTCGGCGCGCAGGGTGCTCTCGACCCGGGCGCGGATGGCGTTGTCGCGTTCCTTGCCTTCCAGGAATCGCATGGTGTCGGGCAGGGGCATGTCGTAGACGGACTGGAAGTGGGCTTCGAGGGCTTCGTCGGTCTTGCAGGCCAAAGCCGCGGCGATCGCCTGCTCCAGCTTCTTCTCCGAAACAAACTTGGCGGCTTCCGCGTCGATCATGCCGCGGAACTTCTGAGGCGGGATCTTGCGAACATCCTCCACCGTGAGCTTGAGCCCGTAGCGCCGGTTGGACCAGGCCACCAGGTTGGCGAGCGCCCCCGCGGGGTCCTCGCGCACCTGGTGCTGCACCACCGTCATGGCGTACTCGACCGGGTAGGTGGTTTCGCGCTTCACGTACAGCTCTTCGACGCGTTTCATGAGCAGGTCGCTCACGGTGAAGCGGGTGTCGGCAGCGACCTTGTGGGTTTTGACGATCTCGTCGGGGGGGACATCGAACGAGAGCTTGTCCTTGACCCACTTGGCGAGCTGGATCGCCCCGTAGTTGGGGACGACGTAGGCCTCGAGCCCCGAAAGATCGGTGCTGCGGATCGCGTTCTCGGCCGCCGTCGTAAGCAGTCGCTCGACGTGATCGCGCTCGGCGCGATTGCCGCTGAGAAGTTCGGAAGGGTTGAGCTCCAGCCCGAAGCGCGACCGGGCCCACTGCGCCAGCCCGGCGGCGTCGAAGTCAACCTTCGCCACCGAGTCGTCGTCGGTGGGCAGATACTCGCCCAGCGTGATCGAGATCGACTGGCGAGCTTCATAGAGGGCTTCTTCGACGATGGAGATCTCCATCTCGTGGAGCTCTTTGCCACGCAAGCGTTCGGGGGCGATGGAGCACCCGAGCTTGGCCTTGGCGTACTCCGCAGCACTGATGTAGGGGTAGTCCGGGTCGAGGTATTCCCCGGCTGCGTCGTCGACGGTGGACTTGATAAAGTCGAAGATCAGCCCCTTGACGTCGCGTCCTTCGATGGCCCGCTGGCGCAGGCCGTAGAACGCCTGACGCTGGTGCTCCATCACTTCGTCGTACTCGAGCAGGTTCTTGCGTCCCTGGAAGTTGATCTCCTCGACCTTGCGCTGGGCTCGCTCCACGCTCTTGCTGAGCATGGGGTGCTCGATGGCGTCCCCTTCCTTCATGCCCAGGCGCGACAGCACCTTCATGGTGGTCTCGCCGGCGAACATCTTCATGAGGTCGTCTTCCAGCGAGACATAAAAGCGGCTGGAGCCCTTGTCGCCCTGGCGTCCGGAGCGTCCGCGCAGCTGGTTGTCGATGCGCCGGGCCTCGTGGCGTTCGGTGCCGATGACGTGCAGCCCGCCCATGTCCTCGGTGGTGGTGAACCAGCGCAGGCGATGGAGCAGGAAGCGCCCGTGCTCGTCGAGGGCCTGGCGGGCCTGTTCGGGCTTGAGGCGTTGAATCTCCTTGTTGTCCAGCCAGGTGTACTTGCCGCACCAGTGGCGGAGCAGGGCGATTTCGAGCTCGGCGAAGGGCATGGCCTCGGCCTCGCGCTTCTGGAGCTCCAGCTCCTTGGGGGCCATCTTGCGATAGACCCCCTCGATGAGTTGGGCCTCGGTCGATTCGATGGTGACGCTGGCGGGGCAGATGCCCCGTCGTTGCCAGTGGAGCAGGAGTTGTTCGCGGGTAACGGGCCCGAGCTTGATGTCGGTGCCGCGACCGGCCATGTTGGTGGCGATCATCACCGCCCCGAGCTGGCCGGCGTTTTCGACAATGTGGGCCTCGCGCTCGTGCTGTTTGGCGTTGAGCACCTCGTGATGAATCGCGTACTTCTGGGTGAGCATCTTGGAGAGCGTTTCGCTCTTTTCGACGCTGGTGGTGCCCACCAGGATGGGGCGCCCGGCATCGTGGAAGTACTTGATCTCGTCGACGATGGCGTTCCACTTATCCTTGGCGTTCAGGAAGACCATGTCGTCAAAGTCACGACGCACAAGCTGGCGATTGGTGGGGATGGCCACCACGTCGAGCTTGTAGATGTCGTGGAACTCCTGGGCTTCGGTGTCGGCGGTGCCGGTCATCCCCGCCAGGCGCTTATACATCTTGAAGAAGTTCTGGATGGTGATGGTGGCGACCGTCTGGGTCTCCTGCTTGATCTGCACCTTTTCCTTGCACTCGATGGCCTGGTGCAGCCCGTCGGACCACTGCCGCCCCACCATCGGGCGTCCGGTGTTGGTGTCGACGATCACGATGCCCGGCACCTGGCGCCCGGTGTTGGGGTCCTGGGTGGGCATGACGACATAGTCCTTGTCGCGCTCATAAACGGTGTGGGCCCGCAGCGACTGCTCCAGCAAGTGCGGGAGGTCGATGTTCTGGTCGACGTAGAAGCTGCCGATGCCGGCCTCGCGCTGGGCCTCGCTGATGCCTTCGTGCTCCAGGTGGGTGCGTTTGCGCTCCAGCTTGACGTCGTAGTACTGCTTGTACTGGTCGCGCTCCCGCTCCAGGCCAGGCAGTTCGCCCTTGTAGCGGGCCAGTTCTTCCTGCAGCTTGGGGAGCAGGCTCTTCTCACGAGCCTGGCGCATGTCGCCTTCGCACCCCTTGATGCGCATCTTGCACTTTTCAACCCGCTGATTGGCCTCGTTCCAGGGACGCTGCTTCTCCACCAGGTGGCGGGCCAGGCGATCGGCCAGCTCGTAGCGGGGCTCCCCTTCGTGGGCCTGCCCCGAGATGATGAGGGGGGTGCGGGCTTCGTCGATCAGCACCGAGTCGACTTCGTCGACGATGGCGAAGTGGCGCTGGCGCTGCACTTGTTCTTCGGCGCTGCGCTTCATGTTGTCGCGTAGGTAATCAAACCCGAACTCGGCGGTGGTGCCGTAGACCACATCGCAGCGATACATCACCCGCTTTTCACCTTCGTCTTGCATGTGCATGGGGTGGATGGCCCCCACCGTCATGCCCAACGCGTGGAAGTAGGGGAAGGTCCAGTCGCGGTCACGCTGCACCAGGTAGTCGTTCACAGTGATGACGTGGACGCGCATGCGCTCGACGGCCGCGGCGAAGCAAGCCAGAGGCCCGACGATCGTCTTGCCTTCACCGGTACGCATCTCGGAGATCTTGCCTTGCCCCAGCACCATGCCGCCGATCAACTGCACGTCGAAGGGACGGGCCCGGAACGGGGGGCGGCTCTCGGGGTAGAGTTCTCGGACCGCCTCGTAGAGCTCGTTGGGAATATCCACCTGCATCCAGCCGGGGATCATTTCGGTACACCCCAGCCACTCTCCCGTCGGCGGCGTCGGCGGCGTGGCGTCGATCTTGGCCTTCACCTCGGCGTACAGGGCCTGCCCAGCCGCGGAAAGCTTGGAGGGGTCGAAGTTCTTGGCGGGGTTGAAGATGTTGCGGATGCCGACGGCCCGGTCCATCGCCTCGCGGGCCACCGAGAAGGCTTCGGCGAGCATCGCCTCAAGCTTCTCGCCCTTGTCGCGGCGGGTGCGGAGCTCTACCAGCTTGGTGCGCAACTGGGCATCGGTCAGAGCCCGGGCCTTGGGCTCCAGGGCGCTGATCTCTTGAACCTTCTGGGTGTAACGTTTGACGAAGCGGTCGTTGCGGGTGCCGATGAGGCGGTTCAGCAACGGTCCGATAAGAGGAATGCCTTGCTCTGCCATGGGGATCGCCTTAGGTAAAGCCCGGGCGCCGGGGCGCGACGGGTAGCCCACGGCTTCGCAGCCGTGGGTTTCATGGTGTGGTTGACGGAAAGAGCGCCGGAGCGGCGCAGGGACTGCATACAGAACGCTTGGTGTAGACTCACACCAGAGGCGGAGGCAGGTCCGTCAGCCACACGCCCGGGAGGCGGGGGGCGCGTACAACCTCGGGCAGGCGCCAAGCGGCGACCACCTTCGAAACCTCAAACCGATTCAGACCGGCCCAGGCGGTCGCCGGGCGCTCGGTCTGCTTGCGGATCACCCGCACCAGCGACTTGCTCTGCACCTCGGCCAGTTGGCGCTGCGCCGGCCCCCGGGCGGCCTCGCGCGACATGGCCCGGGCCTCTGGAGCCTGGAGCACCATCGCCACCACCAGCAACACCGACAACCCGCCGAGCGCGGCTCGGAAGGTGACTGGGCGGGGTTGGGGGGTGTCGGGAGACATGCTATGGCGGCTACAACGGCGTCGTCGCGCCAAAGTGTAGGCTTGCGAACGCATGAAGAAAAAACCGGAAACCCTGTGGAATTTATGGATTGAGCTTGCATTGTGGGGCGATTCCGATTACCTTGCCGATAAGGCCCGATACCCACACACGGAGGTTGCCATGACGACTCTCGACTCTCGACTCTCGACTCTCGGCGTAGATAAAGGTTCGTTCCGGACCCTCGCCTTGCTTTCGCTCTTGCTCATGTCAGGCTTTTCTTCGGTCGCCCGGGCGCAAAACTGGACGGTGGATTATCTTGTCGACGAAGCGGCGGCAGCTCAGTCGCTGGGTGGGCAGCATCGCGTCACGCCGATGAATAACGCCATCAATCGGGTCAAGGCCAAACTCGAATCGATTCTCGCTGCGAACGCCGGGTCTTCCTTGCTTTCGATTGTGTTCGAAGCCCCAACCGTCCCCTCTGCTGCCGCGCAATCAAACGTTTCGCAGAGCTTCACGGCATCGGTGAGCGTGGCCCGCGATCGATTGATCAACGTCGCCACCGCCAACCTTGAATCCGATTTTGAGATACTACTATACGAGTCGCTGCCGCCGTCAAGCATTCCCTTCCGGTTTGACACGGCCACCATCCGCTCGGCGAGCTCGGTGGTTATTCCCAATGCTCTCAACAAACAGCTTCAGTTCGGGCTGACCACGAACCAGAATGACGGGACGATCAGAATTCGCCCTCAATCTTCAATCCTGAGATGGCAGCTTTTCCCCAATCGGGCACCGACACCAAACGGACTGAACAACTACCAATCGTTCGAAGCAACTCTCATGCACGAGACCCTGCACGCGCTAGGCTATCAGAGCCGCGGAGACAACTCGAGCATTCCAACTGAGCTGACGACGATGGATATCCTGCGCATCGCCAGCGCAAGCACGCCGATCAACGCGGCAAGCTTTATCAACACACCTCGTGAACTCCGGCCGACCGTGGAGGCCTCACTTGTCACGCAGTTGGGAACCACCTCTGGGGTGTACCCCCTCTCTCGCGGAACGCGAGCTGGCGGAGACGGCGACCAGCCCTCGCACTGGCGTTCCGCGACAAGGCTCAACCCGCAAGGATCCATCGGAGTCATGGACCCCTCTGGCACGCTCTCCTCACTTGCGCTGAGGTCGAATCAGTTCATTACTCGCGCGGACGTGGCCGGCCTTGACTTGATGGGCTGGAACGCCGACCCGACGCTGATCCCCTTGGTCAACGCAGGGCAGGTTAACCTGATTGCCCCCATTGAGATGGCCCAGATCAGCCCAAACCAGCCCATCACCTTTGGATGGTCGGGCGACACCTATATCTGTTGGGTGGTGCAGGTGTATGCCGGTACCGACGCGGGTGCCGATGACTCAGATAACGTTTTCTTTGCAACGGACAACCTGCCTCCGCAGCAGACTTCCTTCCAAGTGCCCGCCGACGTTGTCTTTCCGCCCGGAACCTACTCTTGGTATGTTGTATCCTACACGCAAACCGGTTACATCACATCAGAAGCCCGTGTCTTTGTGGTGGAAGCCTCTTGCGACCCCGACGTCAATCAAGACGGGAACACTGACCAAACGGACATCGAGTATTTCATCAACGTGGTCGCGGGCGGCCCAAACCCGACGGGAATCGACCCCGACTTCAATCAGGACGGCAATGTTGATTCTGGCGATACCGATGCCTTGATCAATGTGGTGGCGGGCGGGGCGTGCCCCTGAGGTGGTTCAGGACGACCAGCGCGATTCAAGCCATTTCCTGACAATCAGTTGCGCATCTTGCCCCGCCGAGCTGCTTGCGGCGGGGCTTTGCATTAAGGACCCGCCAGCGGCTCTTTTTGGCGTTCGGCGGGCCAACTGTCCGATAGGCCCCCAACGCACTTTCGCGGCGGGACCGGGGCCGTCGTACATTGGGTGCATGACAGACACACCCCGCGCCGGAGGCGAAGAACCCATGATCGCGGCCCGTCAATCTCTGCCCGCCACGCGGGAGTCACTCACCCACAAGTTTTCCATCGAACGCCACGAGGGGTACCTGACCATCGGGCTGTACGCCGATGGGAAGCCTGGGGAGATTTTCATCAAGATGGCGAAGGAAGGCTCGACGATTTCGGGGATGTGCCAGGCGTTTTGCCGTGCGTTCAGCTTGGCGCTGCAGTTTGGGCTTTCGGTGGACGAAGCGGTGCGGCGGTTCAAGGGGATGCGCTTTGAGCCGATGGGGATGACCAGCAACGTGGAGATCCCCGAGGCGTCGTCGATTGTGGACTATGTGGCCCGGTATCTGGAGCTGCACTACGGGACGACGGCGAGCGGGGCGCGGCGCTAGCGCTGCTGGCGGAGCTTGGGAAACCCCTGCCGGATCCGGGGAAGGACAGACAGGACACAGGCGGGACGCCTGTGCCACAAGATGGGGTAGTTCATTCTGTGAGTGGTTCTTAGACGACGCGGTTGGGCGGGGCTTGGCCTGCCAGAATGGCGCTGGCGTTGGCGCGGATGAGTTCGACCATCATTCCCCGGCTGCGCCGGCTGGCGCTGCCGATGTGGGGTGAAAGGACGACGCTGGACATCCCGATGAGGTCGGGGTGGATTTTGGGCTCCTGTTCAAAGACATCCAAACCGGCGGCGGCCAGTCGCCCGGACTTGAGGGCATCGACCAGGGCTTGCTCGTCGACGACCGGGCCGCGGGCGGTGTTAATGAGCACGGCGCCGGGCTTGATGATGGCCAGGTTTTTGGCGTTGATCAGCCCGCGGGTCTGAGGGGTCAGGGGGGTGTGCAGGGAGACATAG
>JAKFUN010000110.1 GCA_021732675.1 Phycisphaerales bacterium | reverse complement strand
CCCGTGGGGGCGCCCAACCCGCCAACCCCGCCAACGGCGGCTCGAGCCTGGGCGAACTGCAAAACGACGGCTCCACCGTCGTGGGCATTCGCTACGACGAGCCCACGCGCCCCGGCTAAGGCCAGAGAAAGGCACTTGGCTTTAGGCGTTAGGCATTAGGGGATTGGCAAAGACAAAGAAGAGCCGTCGAGCCCTCACCGCACGTGGGGTGCCATGCTCATTCCGTCGTGCCTAATGCCCAATGCCTAGTGCCTCGTGCCTAGTGCCTTCCCTTCCCGTACACTCTGCCCTCGCTTGGGGGGCCCTTGTGTCGCAGCCGCTGAACATGACCAATGTGGAGAGCGTGGAGGGGGCCTTGCTCGCGGGGGCCAGGGCCAACCTGCAGGCCTCCTGCCGACATGGTGCGATGGACGTCATCGCGGCCCCGGGCGAGCTCATCGCCACCGGCGACCTGCACGACAACCCAGTCCACTACGCGCGGCTGCTGGAACTGGCGAGCATGCGCGAAGGGGGCGAACCCGACGGTTCTGAAGGAAACGCCCGCCACCTCACCATCCACGAGATCATCCACGGCGACCGGCTGATCAACGGCATGGATCTGTCGTATCGCATGCTCGCCCGGGTCGCGGCTCTCAAGGCCGCATATCCCGAGCACCTGCATGTGCTGCTGGGGAATCACGAGCTCGCCCAGATGCTCAAGTCGGGAATCATGAAGGACGGCGTCCGCAATGTCGAGGCCTTTGACGCCGGCGTCGAGTATGTCTTCGGGAGTGACACCGAACGCATCGAGGCGGCCATCAACGCCTTTGTCAGGTCCATGCCGCTGGCGCTCAAGGTGCAAACCCCGCGAGGGGACATTTTGTGTGCCCACAGCCTGCCCCCGGCGGCCGCGATGGGCAAGTTCGACATCTCGGTCCTCGCCCGCGATCTCACCGACGACGACTACACCCCCCGCCAGGGCGCGGCCCACCTGATGGTCTGGGGGCGGGGGTACGACGCTGAGGGCCTGGAAGACCTGGTCGAAGCCTGGGGGGTCTATCTCTTTGTGCTCGGGCACGAAAAGGCAACGGAGGGGAGCAAGTTCGTTCCCCCCAACGCGCTCGTGCTCAACAGCGACCACGAGAAGGGGGTCTACCTGCCCCTGGACATGGCACACCCGCCCCGGCCGGATGAAGCCGAGAAGCTGGTTCGCCCGCTGGCGAGGTAGCTCGAAGGTGAACTACCCGGGGAAGCGGTCGCGGACCACGACTTCGTCGTACGAAAGCTGCCCGGGCTTGGGCCAGGCGGCCTTGGTGCCTTTGCCGATGGCCACGAACGGTCCAATGACGAACCCGGCGGGCAGACGCACCAGCTTGGCGACCGCGGCATGGTCGTAGCCGATGGTGGGGCAGCTCTGGTATCCCATCTCCGTCGCAGCCAGCATCAGCGTCTGCATCGCGATGCCGATGGAACGCATGGCCTCGTCGTGCTGGAGCTCCGTGCGCCCGTCGTGGAACGGGCCGATCATTCCGGTCATCAGGTCGCGCACCGGCTTGTCGGTGTTTCGCCAGTAGCGCGCCGGGTCTTTCTTCCAGGCCATGGTGTCGCCGGTAAAGAGCACCAGCGCGGACGCCTCGGTCATGTGGGGCTGGTCAAAGGCCAGCGCCCGGATCTGACGCCGAAGCTCCATGTCGCTGATGATCACAAAGCGCCAATGCTGCAAGTTGAAGCTGGTGGGGGACTGCATCGTCGTCTCGATCAGCTTGCGAAGGTCGCCCTCGGGGATGCGAAATGCAGGGTCGAAGTGCTTGATGGCTCTTCTGGCGTACGCGGCTTCGGTGACGTTCATGCTGAGCCTCAATCTTTGAAGGGGTTTGGACCGGTCGAGCCTGGCGCGACACATCAACAACGGGCAGGATTGCCCTTGGATAGTTCTGATGGTACCGAACCATACCACGTTACAAGGAATCGGAGCTAGCAGGATTCGGAGTTTCCGGATTGCTTCGACCGTTACGCCGCGATGACCGCCCGGCGCAGCCGCGTCGAACCCAGCCAGGGCATCAGCACCAGCGGGGCAGCAACGTGTGCCAGGCGCCGGCGTCGCTCGAATGAATCCAGCATCGGGCCGGGGGACATCGTGCCGATGACGCAGACTTCGGCGTCTTCCCCTTCGCCACACAGTCGCACGCCGAGCTCCAACAGGGCCTGCGCCACTGCCCAGGCGTTTTTTCCTTCGTCCACGATGGCTGCGGACCGGAAAGGCCGGGCGGCGAACCAGGCCCCGAGCGCATCGCGGGCCGGCGCCAGACCGGTGAAGCGATCCCACAGCGGCCCTGGCATCGCGGAGCGCCGCTGCCCTCGGATGGTGCGGCGAAGGTCCGTCAGGCCAACGCCAAATCCGGCCAACGCGCCTTCCTTGGCCGCGATCCGCCGATAGCGACGGCGGATTTCGCGCAGTTCGGGCAGGCGGGCGTGATCGGGGGCATAGCGCTGCGCCACCCAGCCGTTGTTGCGGACCAGGCGGGCGAGGATCGCATCCATGCTGCGGTTGGCCGTGACTTTGGCGTGCATCACGCGAAAGGCAGGGTCAAATGCGACGCGAAAGCCGGCGAGCAGCATGCGGGCCGCCAGGTCGTACTCCTCGACGTAGTAGTTGAAGGTGTGGTCGTAGCCCCCCAGCGAGAGAAACAGCTCTCGCCGGATCGCGACCCCGCACCCGATGAAGACCTCGGGCAACCCTCCGGATTCGCGGCGGGGTCGCTGGCCAGGCTTGGTGGGCAAGAAGATGTCGGCAGAGATGGCCCCCACATCGGAAGGGGCGTGAGCAAGCGAGTTGATAAAGGCGAGATCGAGCGGGTGGGAATCATCGTCCAGCATCACGATCCAGGGGGAACGCGAGGCCTCAACACCCACATTGCGGGCGGCCGCCCCGGCGTTGTGCCCGAGATAGATCTGCCGGATCGGCACCCCGCTGGCCAAGGCCGGGGGCAGAATCAGCCGCTCGGCGCTGGCGTTGTCGACGATCGTGACCTCGGCGGCATGAGGGCCCAGGGCGTCGATGGCGTGCAGGGTCGCCTTCAGGCGCTCGGGACGGTCTCGGGTTGGGAGTACGTAGGAAATCATCGGTCTCTCATGACGGGCAGGGCCCTGGGGGCACTGCGCTGGGGGGGCACTGCCTCCAGAGCAGTGTGCAGACATCCAACATCGCACGACTTTGGGTTTTCAAATCGGGGAGACCGCTCTGGAGAGCGGTGCCACCAAATCCGCCTGCCACCAAATCCGCCTGACACCCGATCAGCTCGCCACCAGTCGCCCCCGCTCGCGACGGGATTCGCTGCTCATGGTTGGTGAATACGTCAAATGCGAGGTATGAACCCGCGCGATCATGTGGCGCAGGTCGGGCCCGGTGACGGGCAGGTTGCCCAGACGCTGGACCTGCACAGCCGCGGCGCACGCACCCAGGAAGGCCGCCTGTTGCAGCGTTGCGCCGCTCGCCAGCGCCAGGGTCGCGACGGCCAAGAGCGAATCGCCACAACCCAGCGGGTCCAGCGCGATGGGCACCAGCGCGGGCACGTGCTCGCTGGCCAAGCGGGTGGGCCACGACTCGGGGTTGGGGCTGGGGGCATCGGGCAGACGCGAAAAGGCGATCAACCCGTCGGCACCCAGCGTCACGATGGCGTTCTTGCCCGCGGTGGATTCCAGCAACCTCCACGCCACCAGCGGGAGCCCCTCTGAGTGGAGGTGTACGCCCTCGCGCAGCTCGATCTCGCTGGGGCAGACCAGATCCATCTGGCGCATGCTGGCGAGGCTCGAACGCTTCCCGCTGACGTCCCCCGCCAGCACGCGCGTGAAGGGGCGAATGGACTGGCACAGGTGGGCCAGGCTGCGGGGCGAAAAAAGCCCAAGCCCAAAGTCGGTGATGATCGTCGCGTCGCACTGCCCGGCGATGCGGTTGGGTACTTCGTCGAGCGGGTCGCTCGCCCGGCTCTCAGCCGCGGCTTCGCACGCCAGGCGGGTGAGCTCATCCTGCTGGGCCCGGTCGAGCACCAAGGGCTCGACGAGGTCGAGCTTCATGACTTTTTGCGCCCCGACCAGGAAGCGCTGCTTCTCGGGCACGGGCGTCGAAACCCGCACAGCCCGGACCTCGATCCCTTCAGATTCCAGACGCGAACGCAGGGCGCGGGCGTCTTCGCCATCGGGAAGTGCAGTGATGAGCAGGGGCTTGGCACCCAGGGCCGCGGCGTGCCGGGCGACGATGGCCGCCCCACCGTCGTAGTGCCGTGCTTCGAGCGGTCGCAGCGTCATCATCGGGCTCTCGCCCGCGATCTCCGGGCGATCGCACAAGATGTACGTGTCGCGGATCACCTCTCCCACGATGATCACCCGCTGCCCCTTCATCGCCCCCAGCGTGCGATACAGCTCAGCCCCGGCCAGGGCCGGCTCGCGGCTGAGCTGCACCAGACGCTGGTGGTACGGGTCGACGCTCTGTTCCAAAGCCGCGATCAGCGTGGTCGAGCTGAAGACCACATCGCCCGAGGAAAAGACCACCCGCCCGCCCCCCAGCTCCACTGACTGACGTTCGGCGACAAAGCGCGGGTCGGCGTTGTTTTCGTACTCCTTGCCCTTCACGTAGACATCCGGGTGCAGGGCCTGGAGCAGGTCGAGCGCGGTGGGGCTGGGGTCGATGTAGACAAAGTCAACGCAGTCCAGGGCCGCCAGGTTCTCCGCCCGCAGCTCTTCCGGGATCAAGGGCCGCCCCTGGCCTTTGTTGATCCCCGGGTCGCCGGTGATGGAGACCAGCAGTGCGTCGCCCAGCGACCGAGCTTGGCGCAGATGGCGAATGTGCCCGGGATGCACGATGTCGAAGCACCCGTGACACTGCACCAGCCGCCGCCCGGAGGCCCGGAGCTTGGCCCGAGCCGCCAAAAGTGCCTCCAGCCCGACGATTTTGCGAGCAATCGACGGGGGCAGCGACGGTTGGCCTGGTTCGAGCGGCAAAGACATCGCCAGCTTTATCGGATGAAGCGGCGGGGTCGGTGCAGAGGATGCCAGTCACCCGCCGGTCGAACTTTGTTTGGGCTCGCAATCCCGAGCCAAACCGGCAAAGCGTGCGCGTCTGCCTTGGGGCTGGGTTCGGTCTGGCGGATCCTCTGCGGTGGCACCAGTCTCCAGCCCGGTGGATCAGGATGGCCACAAAACCAGTGCTCTGGAGAGCGGTACCACCAAGAAACGGATCCGTCGGACAGAGCCTAGTGGGCCTGCGGGTTCTCTTGGTCAATCCTCTCGAACATCGCCTTGATCCCCCCCGGGTAGATCCCGTGGGGCATGGCGTCGATGATCTCCACCCGGGCGTCGCTTCCAAGCTTGCTGAGCGATTCCTTCAGCAATCGCACCGCGCCTTCGAGAAAAAACGTGTCGATCTGCCCGGCATAAATGTGCAGCTTGCCGGCCAGCTTGTCCTTCAGCGTCGGCCACTCGCGTTCGAGCTTCAGGCGAATGTCGAACGGCTCCCACGCCTTCGCCGTCGCGGGGTCGACGTTGCCGGTGGCCCGATCGAACATCGGGCGGGGCTTGCCTTCTTCTCGGGGCGAAAAGACCGCCTCGAAGGAGTGAATCTGCCCGCCCGGGCCCAGCACGCGCTCCTGACGGCAAAAGTCGTCGTACCAGATCGACACGTTGCCGTTGTTGCGGGCCAAGGGCAGGCGCTCCCCCTTGGCGTCCTTGTACATGTTGGCGTCTTTGGAGTAGAGGTCGATCTGCTGAAAATCGCGGAAGTCGACGGGGTCGGGGCAGTGGCTCCACAGGCCGTCGAAAAGGTCGGGGTAGGCGACCTGGAGCCACAGGCTGCTCCAGCCGCCCGAGGAGATGCCGAAGACGTATCGCTTGGAGCCGGCAGGGCGGGGCGATTCGGGACCGGGACCATGAAACTGCTGTTCGATGGCGGGGATGAGCTCGGCGGTGAGGGCCTTGCCCCAGGGGCCGTTGTTGGCGCTGTCCGCGAAGACGCTGTGCCCGAGCCCGCAGGTGGGGTCGGGAACGATCAGCAGGCAGCGCTCCGCCACCGGGGAGTTGTCGAGCATCTGCACCAGCCCAAACGCGGAGCGATGGCTGCCTCCAAACCCGGTGATGAAGTAGGCCGCCGGGTAATGCGCCTTGGGGTCGTAGTTCTTGGGGAGGACCACGCCGGCCCGCATTTTGAACGGGCGACCATAAAACGCCGAGAGGCTGGGGCTCTCCATCTCGAAGAGCTTGACCCGCTCGGTTTCCTGAAACGCGCTCGGGGCCACGGCGTGGGTCAGGCGAAGCTCCAAGGGCTTGCCGTCCGCCGCGAAAGTCCCGACTACGACATCGCTGTACAGGTCCCCCTCACCATCGCCCGGGCGTGGTGAGTCGGGGTTGACCTTGGCCACCGCCTGGATGCGATACTCCTTGTTCATCGCCCCGGCAAAGGTCTTGGGAAAGGCCAGCTCGGTATCCACGAACGAAATCGCAGTTTCGGGGGCGACGTCCTTGACATCTTGGGCCAAAACCTGGGTGTGGCCGAACCAATCGCCCATCCGCCGTCGCGGCTCAGCCGAGTCTTGCAAGAGCACCACGTACACCCGCCCCGTGAAGGGCTTGGAAACCGTACCTGCGTCGAGCACCACGGAGAAGCTGTTCGCGCGCTCCGCCGCCTGGATCACCGGCGTCGGGCTCGGCTGTCCCCAAACCACCGAAGACAACAAACCCACCATGGCGGCAAACAGGCGTCGGAGGTTGAAGTGGTACACGGCGAATCTCCTGTGGGGCGAGCGCCAGATTCTTGTCGCCCCGCGCCGCTCGCGACGGCGGGGGCGACGATTTCAATCTGCCTTCACTTTGACCGATAGACCCGGTCCAGCCCTTCGATCATCGTTTCCACGCTGAAGGCCCCACGGCATTCATGCTGGCCCCGCTCTACCAGGGCGCGCCGCGCCAACGGCTCGTCCGCACACCACCGGATCGCCTCGCGCAGCCCCGCCACATCGCCCACCCGCACCAATCGCCCAGTCTGCAAATCCCGGCACACCTCACCAGTCCCGTCCACGTCGTACGCGACCGGACAGGCCCCGGCCAGAAGCCCCTGCGGGACGGTGCGGGGCAACCCCTCGCGAAAACTGGGGTGGGCCAGCACATCCATCGCCCGCATCAAGCCTGGAATCTTTCCCGGAGCGACCAACCCCGTGACCAAGAGCCGGGCCGCGGGGTCCGGCGGGCCACGGTCGAGCTCGGCGACGCGAAGCCCAACCTGGCGAGCGCGGGCGAGCAGGCGTTCGCGCCACCACCCATCTCCAACCCACAGCAATCGCCAATCCGAGCGGGCCCGGAGGTCCTCCGCGATCGCGGCCAGCAGATCATCGTGCCCCTTGTGTTGAGCCAGCCGCGCCACCGTCCCAACCACAAAGTCCGCGGCACCCAGGCCCAGGCGCTGGCGGACCTCATCGCGGGTTTCGCCCTGGGCAGGGGTTAAAAAGGCGTCGATCTCCATCCCCGATCGCACCGTGGTGTATTGCGAGGGGGTGCCGATCCCCCGGCGCAGAAACTCGCGGGTCATGGCATCCGCCACACTCACGATCGCATCACAGCGCCGGGCCGCCCAACGCTCGGCCAGCGTGTAGCCCAGATTCAGCATCGCGATCTTCGCGCGCGAGAGGGCTCCCCCCTCGACGGGCATGAAGGGCGGGCCATGAATGGTGTGGATCACCCGCGGGGGCGACATGGGCAACCCGCCTCGCTTGGCCTTCCAGGCCCCCCCGCGCCCCAAAATCCCCGCCTTGGACGAGTGCGTGTGGACGACATCCGGATGCAGCGTTCTCACGAGCGATTCCAGCTCGCGCAACGCGCGATGGTCCGACGCGGGCGAAATCTCGCGCACCAGGTTCGGCACGACGTGGGTAGCAATCTCCCGAATCGTGCTCCGGGGAATCGGCTTGAGCGAGCCAACCTCGCCAAGACTCTCCTCGCCCCGTCGCACCTGGGCATTGAACTCTTCTACACGGGCCAGCAGCGACCCCTCGGGCCCATGGATGGGTCCAAACGCAAGATGTACTTCGTGCCCCAGCCGAGCCTGACCGATGCAGGAGAGGACGGTGTTCTCCTGGCTGCCCCCCAAGATGAGCCGGGTTGAAATGTGCAGGATCCGCATGTCTGAAGGAGAGTACTCGGAAGACTCGATGCCTGGATGGCGCGTGCTTCAATGCCTGCGTCGATCCTCAACCGCCTCCGGTGTCGCCGCGGTAGAAACCCGAGAATCAAACGGGCATCGAGGCACGCGGCTTGCGGGCATCAAGGAGTCGCCATGGGATACTTGATCCACTCCAGGCACAGCCCGGTGGGGGCCAGGGTTGGCCCGGCCTGCGTGCGGTCCTTGGTTTCCAACGCTGCCGCCACGTCATCGGGCCTCAGCCGGCCCCGGCCAACCTCCACCAGCGTGCCCGCGATGATCCGCACCATGTTGTAGAGAAACCCGTTGCCTGAAACCTCGATCCGCAACCGCCGCCCCTGCCCCGGCAGGGCGTTGGCGGGCGCGGGTTGTTCGCGCACACTGCACGAGAAGACCGTCCGGACGGTGGAGAGGCGCCCGTGACCCGCTGCGGCAAAGGCGGCAAAATCATGCTCGCCCACCAGGAGCGACGCTGCCTGATTCATCGCTTCCAGATTCAGCGTCTCCCAAACTTCGTGAACGTATCGCCGGTCCCACAGTGCCCGGGGGGCCATCACGTGTGGGCCCCGGGCACACTCCAGAATCGTGTACGAATACGCCTTGGAAGTTGGATGGCGGATCGGGTCAAAATCATGGTGAACCGGCTGGCAACCCAGCACCTGCACGTCGTCGGGCAACCTCCCATTCAAAGCGCGGCACAACCTCTCGGCCCCGCGCGACAGAGGCCACCCAACCCCCCGAGGCACGCTCGGATCACCTTCAGGAACTGGCGCAAACTCCTCGGACCGGGGCTGGCAACTAAACGCCGCCACTTGGCCCAGGGCGTGAACCCCCGCGTCGGTGCGGCTAGCCCCCACCAACTGCACCGGCTCGCGCACCACCTCCCGCACCGCGCGTTCGACCACCTGCTGAACGCTGCGAAGCTGCACCCGGGGTCGCGCCTCGCCCTCGTGATGAATGGTGCCAACCACGGAGAGGGCCAGGGGGCTGGACCCTTTGCCGACCGTGGGCGGGTCGAAGGGTTCCTGCTTTTGCCAGCCGCAAAAGTCGGTGCCGTCGTAGGCGAGGGTGAGTTGGTAGCGGGGCACGCCGATGTTACGAGGCAGGGTCGCTGGGGGGTGGCGGGTTTTTGATGGTCACACGTTCGCGGTCGTCGGTTTTGGGCTTGAATCGCTTGTGCTCGCTGTCGGCCCATTGGTCGGCGACCTTCCACCACCACAAGGTGAAGGGGATGCCGATGATGATGATGAGGGCCATGATGACCCAGACCAACGGAGAGAGGCTTTTCTGGGCGGCGCTCTCGACAGCGAGCAGCGGGATGGTGGCAAGGTGCGGCACTCACTCAAGCGTACGGTGCATCAGTAGGCTGGCTCAGCGAGCCAACGTACCAATCTCAAGGCTTAGGAACCCGCTACAGCTCGACCATCGCCATATCGGTCTGGGGCGAGGGCTCGCTGGGGGGCATCGAAACCCCGCTCTCGAAAACGCTCAGAGCCGGATAGGTTCGGGCCATTTCGCGCCGAACATCCGCCGCGTTGAAGATGGTGCCAAAGGGCACGGCCACCTGCACGCCCGCCGCCACCTGGCCTCGGGTCGTCTCCAGCATCATCGGCCGAACCGCTTCGCCGGGCATCTCACGCCCATCGAGCACCGCCCAAAGATCCAGAGCCAACTGTCCCTCGCTCTTGGCGGCCTCGACGACAGGAATCGCCTGCTCAAAGGCCTGCAGCATGCTCTTGGCGTTCTCAAACGTGCCCGACTTTTCCACCCACGTCGCGCCGGGGAGCACCACATCCGCCCGGTCGCACAGCGGATTGACCAGGGTGTCGAGCAGGACCACAAACTTGCCCCCGAGGCTGGTCGTGAGGTCGTCGGTCGCCCACTCGCTGGGGTAGTTGCCGGTGGCGATCACCGCCCCGACATCGCTGGCCCCCAGCCCCTTGCCCAGGGCCTTGAGGAACCCGTCGTATTCTTCGATCTGCCCCCCGAACGCGCCCAGCACCCGCCGCACGCCCCGGGCGTTGGGTGCCTTCTCGGCGTACATCTTGAACGCCTTGGGGTCGGTCTCGCTGGCGCCAGCGGGAAAGATCTTGTCCTGCCCGTGCGTCGGCACCGGGCCCAGCGCCAAGACGGCCCGAGGGTCAAGCCGGCGGGCCAGCTTGGCGAGCAAGTAGGCCTCTTCGCAGCTCAGCATGGGGCTGATCATGACCGCCAGGCGCTTGCCGTGCGCAGTCGCCTTGCGAATCCCCTCGATCACGTCGTCGTACGCCTTGGCGTAGTCGCAGGTCACGGGGGTGCCGAACTGCTTGCGGGTGGGCTGGCGCAGGCGGTCATCGCTGTGGACGAACTTCCAGCCGTAGCGGACTTCGTCGGTGATCCAGAACTTGTTCACCCGGGCATTGGGGCGGGGCTTCACCCGGTACACCTTGCCCTCGTTGTGGTGAACCCAGAGGTTGTCCCCGCTCGCCGTCAACCCATCAATGCTGGGGGCCTCACGCAAGAACCACACCCGCTGGGTGAAGAGAAAATCCTTGTCCAGCAGCGCCCCCACCGGGCAGATATCCACCACGTTGGCCGACAGCTCGTTGTCCAGCGGCACACCCGGGAAGACGTCGATTTCTTCTTTGTTGCCCCGGCCCATCACCATGAGCTCCGCCGTGCCGCTCACTTCGCGGGTGAAGCGCACGCAGCGCGTACACATGATGCAGCGATCGCTGTACAGGAACACGTGGGGTCCCACGTCCTTCTTGGGCTGCTTGACCTTGTCTTCCTGAAAGCGGCTCACGCCCCGCCCATAGGCGTACGAGTAGTCCTGCAAAAAGCACTCGCCCGACTGATCGCACACCGGGCAATCCAGCGGGTGGTTGATGAGCAAAAACTCCATCACGCCCTTCTGGTTGGCCACCGCCTTGGGGCTGTCGCTGTACACCACCATCCCGTCCGAGGCCGTCTGCTGGCAACTCGGCAACAGCTTCCCACCCATGAACGGCTCGATGGCCCCGGTCTTGGGGTTGGGGGCGTGCACCTCGCACAAGCAGATCCGGCAACTGGCCACGATCGACAGCCCGTCGTGGTAGCAGTATTGAGGAATATCCGCCCCGTTGGCGTTGGCGATCTGGAGGATGGTCTGGCCGGGCGTGAACTCGCACTTGCGGCCGTTGATGGTGATGCTGGGCATGCGCCCGCATGGTAGCCGGGAAACCGGGTTTGGTGAAAACCCCCCGCCCCCCCCGCAC
>JAKFUN010000258.1 GCA_021732675.1 Phycisphaerales bacterium | reverse complement strand
CCCGCCCCTCCACACCCCCGCCTTTGACACGCACATGCTCTTTCGGGTACAAGGCATCGTTCAATCTGTGGTCGACGTGGTCGCAGTGGGGGCCGGCAGGATCTTCCGGTCGGAGCAGTCGACATGAGAGTTCTTATCGTTGAAGGCAATCTTGGCGACGCGGCCCTGCTTTCGCGGATGCTCCGCTCGCACGGCTACTGCCAGATCGAGCACGCAACCTCTCTGCAATCCGCCCTGAAGAGCATCGCTTCTTCGACACAATCGCCCCCCGAAGTCATTCTCCTGGACCTGATGCTCGCAGATAGCGAAGGCCTCGCGTCACGGCTCGCCATCCGCGCCGCGGCCCCAGCCATCGCGACCGTCGTCCTCACCGCCCTTGAAAACGACGCCCTCGCCCTCCAGGCCGTTCGCGAAGGCGCACAGGACTACGTCGTCAAGGGCCAGTTGGTGCCCGACGCGCTCGATCGCGCCATCCGCCACGCCGTCGAACGTGAACGAATCCGAAACCAGGCCATCGGGCGCGAATCGCTCCTTCGCCTGGCCTATGGCGGCACCTCGGTCGTCCCATGGGAATGGGACATTCAGTCCGACATCATTCGCGTCGGCCCCGCCATGGTTGCCCACCCCGCACGCGGGCGCGACGGTTTCCTCACCAAACGCCTGGCACGAGTCCACCCACAAGACCTCGCCGGCCTCGAACGCGAAGCCCAACGCTGCATCGACCAGGCCGGCGCCGTCCGCTGCGAGTACCGCATGATGGCCGCCGACGGCAGCTACCGCTGGCAACAACTCGTCATGCACGCCCAGGCCGACGGCGCTCTACCCGCCGCCGTGCTGGTCGGGGTCTCGATGGATGTCCACCGCCGCCGCGTCGCCGAAGAAACCCTCACCGCCCTCTCGCAGGGCCTTGCCAGCAGGTTCGGGCCCGAGTTTCTCAATGAACTCGTACTCCATCTCACCCGCGTGCTGGGGGTCAGATGGGCCTTGGTCGCCCGGGTCGATGGTGCCGACGCCGCCGCCGCCGAACTCGTCGCCCTCGCCGAGCAAGACCGCCTTTGCCCCCTCGCGCTTCACGACCTGCGTGGCTCTCCCTGCGCCGACGCCCTCGCGTTCAAAGTCTGCTACGTCCGCGACGGCGTCGTCGACTCGTACCCCAACGACACCATGCTCGCCGACATGGGCGTCGTCGGCTACTCGGGCCTGCGCCTCCAAGACTCCAAAGGCCGCTTCATCGGACTCATGGGCGTCATGCACGACCAGCCCCTCCCCGAAGACGGCGACGCCATCCTCCAGACTCTCTCCATCTGCTCTGCCCGCGTCGCCGCCGAACTCGAGCGAATGGCCGCCGAGAAGACCCTCGAAGCCAGCGAGGCCCGCCTCCGCCAGGCCCACAAGATGGAAGCGATCGGCAAGCTCGCCAGCGGGATCGCCCACGACTTCACCAACCTGCTCACCGCCGTGCGTGGGCACGCCTCCCTCGCCACCGCCACCCTCGGGCCCGACCATCCCGCCCTCGAAAACCTCAAGCAACTCGAAGAAGCCGCCCGCCAGGCTTCAGGCGTCGCCAACTCCCTGCTCACCTTCGCCCGCCGGTCTCGCCCCGACATCCTGCGGGTCTCGCTCCTGCCCATTCTCGAATCTTCGGTCATGCTCTTTCGCTCAATGACACCCCCCGACGTCCCGCTGGACCTGGACCTCGCCGAGGCCCGTGGCGTCATGATCAATGCCGACGAAACCCAGCTCCGCCAGATGCTCATCAACCTGATGACCAACGCCGCCGATGCCGTGGCCATCGGCGGGCGAGTCTCTCTCTCCGCCAAACGCGTCCCCACAGGCACCGGCATCGGAGCCATTGCCCTCTGCGTTGGCGATACCGGCGTCGGCATCGAAAAGTCGCTCCACGCCCAGATCTTTGAGCCCTTCTTTTCTACCAAAGCCCAGGGCAACGGCCTCGGGCTCGCCGTCGTTCACGGCGTCATCACCGAGCACGGCTGGAAGCTCGAAGTCGACAGCGAGCGTGGCCACGGCGCCCGCTTCATCGTCTCGGTGCCCATTCAAGATCTCGTGGCCGATTCTCTCAGCCCAGCCTCCGAATCCTACTGGACCTCCAAGTTGGCCATGGTCATCATGCGCTCTCGCCTCCCCCGCGGCCTCGTCGCCGGAGCCTTGGCTGAAAGCGGCCTTGACGTCCTCCAAGCCGCCGACGAGCGCGAGGGAACCGCGATCCTGCGTGATGGCGATCGCGACGTCGACCTGCTGGTCCTCGACACCCCCGACGGCTGGCGCTGGCTCCCCCCCATCTGGAACGAAATCATCGGGCGAAACCCCAACGCCAAGTGCATCGTCGTCGGGGGTGACCTGCCTCCAATCGCCACACGCCCTGGCATCCTCTCCATCACTCGCCCATTCCAACTCGGCGCCCTCAAGCACGCCATGGCTCGCCTTGCTCGCCCCGTCCAAGAAACCCCATGGCCCGCCGGCGGGGCCCCCTCCCTTGATCTTGACGCCAACCAACCCCTCGCCGGGAAGGAATCGACTCCATGACCCTTGCCATTCGAGTCCTCCTCGCCGACGACCACACCCTGGTTCGCCAAACTCTCGCCCAGGTGCTCAACCAGGTTTCCAGTCTCATCGTCGTCGCCGAAGCACGTAACGCCGACGAAGCGATCGCCGCGGCTCTCAAACACCAACCCGACATCGCCGTGCTCGACATCGACATGCCCGGAGTCGCCGCCTTCGATGCCGCCGGCACCATCGTCGCCCGCTGCCCCAAAACCCGCGTCCTCTTCCTCAGCGCCTTCACCCACGACCGCTACATCGAAGCCGCCCTCCGCTGCGGCGCGATGGGCTACATCACCAAAAACGAAGCCCCCGACCGCGTTCTCCGCACCATCCGCTCGGTTGCCGCCGGACAACCGTACTTCTCCCCAGAGGTCGCCGCCCGCCTCGTCATCGACTCCGATGGCGTTCACCTGGGTGCCGAAATCAAAGGAAAACTCGGGCTCTTGACCACCCGCGAGTTTGAAGTGCTGCGCTACATCGCCAAGGGGATGTCCAAGAAGGAGATCGCAAAAACGATGCATTTATCGGTCAAGACCGTGGAAAATCATGCTTCCAGCGTGATGTCACGGTTGGAAATCCACGACCGGGTGGAACTGGCCAGGTTCGCAATCCGTGAGGGTCTGGTCGAGGCCTAGGTTTGCAATCCACGGGAACCTTTGGTAGGATTGGTAAACTAGGTAACGCGATTCGAAGGTTGGGGTATCAAGTGAGGTAGAAGACCTCAGTAGAAGCGGATGGGGAGCGGTTCGATAGTTCGTTGGCAAACCTTGTATTTGTCCGTGGGACTCGTGACCCCCAGACAAACACCTGGTTTGGGCGACTTCGGGAAGGCACCCATGCACTCGCAACTGAATGGCAATCATCAGGCGACCGAGGACGGAACACCAATCGGCTTTGGGGGCAAAGACGTTGAGGTGTCGGCGGAGCAGCTTCGCCACGGGCAGACGATTGCTCAGTCCCGCCCAGATTTACTCCGAGTCGTCAGCGAGGCCCAGCGCCGGGTGCTTGAGTTGCTGCTCGTGGGCCTGACCGAGCCGCAAATCGCGGAACAGATCGGTCGAAGCCGGCACACGGTGCACGACCACACCAAAGCCCTCTACGCCATTCTTGGCGTGAGCAGCCGGGTGCAGTTGGTGCTGCTCTTTAGTCGCCCTCCGGGTGAGAAGCCTGCCGCCGTCAAAGAAAGCTCGACCAAGTAGCTCGCGCGACTTCGCCCCGGCCCCTCTACGCGGCCCTCAAACTCGATTCCCCGCGAAACCGTCCAGCCCTCTTGCGGAATAACGCTCCGACAATGTGGGCGGGCGGTTGGCAAGACCCCAATCCGTCCGATATCCTACAGGCCGTTGCGCGCTGGTTCGGGCTGGGGCCCAGCCGCCGCGCACGCAGTGCGCAAGCACAGAAGAGGAGAAACACGGATGATGCATCGCAAGTCGTGGCGAGGATTGATGTTGACCGCGGCCGTCGGCGGCCTGTCGCTGCTGGCCCCCGCCGCCCGGGCCCAGGAAGCCATCACCGAGGACGGGGTCATCGCCGGGTCGATGGAGATTGATTTCCTCTCCAGGACAAATCTCGACACCACCGGAGACCTCAAGCCCGGCTCCGCGGCGCTTGGCGCCAAGGACAAGTACAAGTTCAAGTTCACAGTCGCGAAAACCACCGAGTTCTCGGGTGAGATCACCCGCCAGCCCAACCTCTACTCCAAGCTCCTGGGACGCAAACAGCAGTTGGCCGAACTGGGCTACGCGATCGACCTGGCGGTTTTGAACCCCAAGGACCTCAAGCAACGCCGCGTGGTGGGCAAATGGGTCGGGCTGGTGCCGGTGGACCCCACCAGCGGAGCCTACGAGATGAGCGGGGGCGTCAAGAGCGAGCGCCCGCTTCGCATCGCGATCGACGCGGTGGGCAAGGCCCCCGCCTTCACCGACGCCTTCAGCGGGCGACTCATCGGCAAGGCTGAGAAGAAGGACTCGCTTGCGAGCGCCACCTACAAACGCATCATCGGCGACAAGACCGTCGAGTTCAGCGTCAAGCACTCCGACCCCATGCGATTTGAGAACATCATCCTTGCCAAGGGCCCGGCCGAGGTCTACCCGCGCAGCACCGTCTCGGGCCGACTCGACTACGACTACGAAACCGGCAACTGGGTGACCGACGGGATCAAGTTCCGCTACACCTTGGACGGCAAGGAGATCGAGGACACCCTCACCGGCACCATCAAGTGGGTCGAAGACACCGATCGCAAAGCCAACGGCAAGGGCGAGTACCAGTTCAATCTTCGCTTCAACGAAGAGAAGAACAAGAGCGCCTCGGGCGAAGCCGCGGCCTTCGAGAAGATGTCCTCCGAGGACGCCTTCTTCGCCGTCGACAACTCCATCCCCTGTCTCACCGGCAAGATCGAGTACGTCGATTCCTTCGGCGCCGGGGGCGAGACGGTCGCCTCCAGCAAAGTGACCTACAACCTCAACGCCAACAAGCTCAGCAAGCAGCAAGTGATGAACTTCTTCAAGCTCTGGCTGCTGGCGGCCGGTCCGACCAACGACGAGTGATAGTTTCTCTGAACCCCCGGCGACAGCCGGGGGTTCGGTGTGCCAACCAATGTGTCCCCCCGCCTCGCGGCGGGGGCTCTGAAGTAGCATCCGAAGGGGGGAAGACATGTCTCGATCGCTGTACACTAAGCTCATGCGCCGGCACGCACCCGAACGTTTCGACGCGTCGCGTCGCGACATTCTCAAGTTGTCGCTGGCGGGGGCCGCCGGGCTGCTGCTCTCCGGGCCCGCGTTCGCTTCGCTCCCCCGCAGGGCGGGCAAGCGGGTCGTGGTGCTGGGGGCGGGCCTCTCG
Source organism: Phycisphaerales bacterium (assembly GCA_021732675.1). Classification (GTDB taxonomy): domain Bacteria; phylum Planctomycetota; class Phycisphaerae; order Phycisphaerales; family UBA1924; genus RI-211. The sequence continues at coordinate 6,069 of JAKFUN010000258.1, read as the reverse complement.
GGGCTGGCCTGCGCCCACGAGCTCATCGCCGCGGGCTACGACGTGACCGTTGTCGAGGCCCGCAGCCGCGTGGGCGGACGGGTGCTCAGCTTCAACGCCGCCAACAAGAACGAGTTTGTGCCCGGTCGCAACGTCGAAGGGGGCGGGGAGCTGATCGGTTCGAACCATCCCACCTGGGTGGGCTATGCCGAGCAGTTCGGACTGGATTTCATCGACGTGACCGAAGACGAGACGCTCGAGGCCCCGTTGATGCTCGGCGGCAAGATGATGGAAGCCTCTGAAGCCGAGGCGATGTTCAAGGAGATGGACCTGGCGTTCATGCTGATGAACAAGGACGCCGCGGACATCGACGAAGACGCGCCGTGGAAGCACCCCAATGCCAAGGCGCTCGACACGCGCACGCTTCAGAACTGGGTGGACACGCTGGAGGTGGGCGAGCTCGGCAAGACCGGCATCGCCCTGCAACTGACCGCCGACAACGGGGTGGAGTGCAAGAACCAAAGCTACCTTGGCAACCTGGCGGCGGTCAAGGGCGGGGGCCTGGAGAAGTACTGGACCGACAGCGAGGTCTTGCGCTGCAAGCAGGGCAACGATGCGCTGGCGCAGAAGCTGGCGGAAAAAGTTGGCAAGGACCGCATCACGCTGGAGCTGGCCGCGTCCAAAGTCGAGATCAAGGGCGACAAGGTGGTGGTGAGCTGCCGGGACGGACGCGAGATCGAGTGCGACGACGTGGTGTGTACGTTGCCTCCGACGGTGTGGAGCAAGGTGCAGTGGAAGCCGGGGCTGCCGGCGTCGCTGATGCCTCAGATGGGTGTGAACGTGAAGTACCTGGCGCACCTGAAGGATCGCTTCTGGCTCAAGGACAAGAAGAGCCCGGACGCGGCGTCGGACGGGCTGATCAACCTGACCTGGGACGGGACGGACAATCAGGGTGATGGGCCGGCGTGTCTGGTGGGTTTTTCGGGGGCGGATTCGTGCCGCAAGGCGCTGGCGATGGAGAAGGGGGAGCGCGACGCTGCGTACGCTGCCCACTTTGAAGAGCTCTATCCGGGGTACAAAGAGTCGCTGGTCGCGACCCGGTTCATGGATTGGCCCAAGGACCCGTGGGTGCAGGCGGGGTACTCATTCCCTGCGCCCGGCCAGGTCACCACGATGGGCCCGGTGCTGCGCCAAGGGCTGGGGCGCGTCCACTTCGCGGGCGAACACACCTGCTACAAGTTCGTCGGCTACATGGAAGGGGCGCTCAACAGCGGGGTGGCGGTCGCCAAGCGGCTCGCGACTCGCGACGGGGTGATTAAGGCTCCGGCCAAAAGCTGAGCCGGGTTGGATCGTGTGAACTTGCAACTCACGACGCCGGTCGGTCGCGCTCCGGCTGCGGGATCTCGCGCCCCTGTGGATCTTTGAGCCCGTCGAACTCTGCGCGAAGCTCTTGCTCCATGGCCGGGCTGATGAAGTGCTCCATGCGCTCGCTGGGGTCATGAACATGATCGGGGGGCAGGCCGAGCCTTTGGTTGAGAAAGATCTCCCAGAGGCGATGTGAACCGATCAGGCGATCGCCAGCGCGGGAGCCGGCCGGAGTGAGCCCGGTGCCGGGGGCGTCGAGCAAGCCCTTGCGACGCAAGCGCCGAAACGCCAGCCACGAGATGAGCCCGCGGAGGGCGGGGGGCTCGATCTCGGTGCGACCTTCCTGGCGGCGATATAGGCGGCCCAGCAGATCTTCTTCGCGGATGCGCAGCTTGAGCGAGGTCTGTCGCCAGAGTTGTATGACAAGACCGTCGCGGGGTGAGAAGATCACGGCCAGGGCAACTTGCGCCCCGAGCACGACGCTGATGACGGCCGCGACCGGGGTGTTGAAAACCACCGCCAGCGCGTAGCCACCCACGGCGGCCGCGATGGCCAGCAGGGCGGCGATCCACAAGATCCGCGAGAGTTTGTCGGAGAGCAGCGTCGCGGCGGTTCCCGGGGCCGCCAGCATCGCGACGACCAACACGGAACCGACGGCCTCGAAACTGGCGACGGTGGTGGCGGCCACGACGCACAGGAGGGCGTAGTGAATGATGCCCGCTGAGAAGCCCATCGCCGTCGCGAGGGCCCCATCGAAGGCGACCAGCTTGAGCTCTTTGTAGAAGACGCTGACCAGGGCGATGTTGAGAGACGCGAAGCAGGCGAGCGTGACAAAGGACCGGGGCAAGGCGAGCCCCGCCAGCCGGACGGTGTCGAGGGGGGTGAACTCGATGTTGCCGTAGAGCACGCAGTTGGCGTCGAGGTCCACATCGCGTGCGGCCAGGGTGATCATGATAACCCCGAGGGCAAAGAGGGAGCTGAAGACAACCCCCAGCGAAGCATCCTCGGGGACCTTGGAGTGGCGCGAAATGAAGGACGAGATGGCGGCGGTTGCGATGCCGGTGATCATGGCCCCGGCGAGCATCGGGAAGAGCCCGCGCGTGCCGGTGAGGATGAACGCGGCGGCCAAGCCAGGAAGGACCGCGTGCGAGATTGCGTCGCCCAGCAGAGACATGCGCCGAAGGACGAGGTAGACACCTGGAACCCCGCAGGCGACCCCGCAGAGGGCGGCGGTGGCGGCGACCCAGGCATCGGCGGAAGAAATGCTCATGCGTGGGCCTCGGCGGAGGTGGGGCCCATCGGGTGGGGCGAAGGAACCAGTGCGGGCAAGCGCCCGGTCTCGATCAGGCGGCGTTCTAGGTCCGCCACGATCTCGGGCGAGAGAATGTGTTCGAGCGCATCCGCGTCGCGATCCACATGGTCCGGCGCGACGTCGGCGTGGGTGATGAGGTAGAGCTCCCACAGGCGATGAGTACGCAGCACGCGAGCGGCTTCGCGCTGGCCCGCGGGCGTGAGGGTCGCCCCGGCGTCGGAGACAGCAACCCAGCCGGCGTGAGAAGCGATGCGACCGGCCCGGGCGAGCTGAACACGCGACCAGGCTCGCTTGAGGGCGAGCTGTGCGTTGCTGTGAACCCCAGCCGCGCGCTGCTCGTCGAGCTCCAGCAACGCGCGGAGGTAGTTCTGCACCAGCGTGGTCGAGCGCAGGCGCCGGCGTCGGACGGAGTTCCACACAAACCCGCTCTGCGGGGCGAGCAGCGCGGAGAGAGCAAATACCGCCGCCGCGGCCAGCGCGATGAGCGGGCCGGCGGACAATCGCGGGGCAACGGCGCTGACCCCCGCGCCCAAGACGCCCGCGAAGGCCCCGAAGGCCGCGCCCAGCACGAGCATGGTGCTGAGGCGATTGGTCCAGAAGCGGGCGGCCGCCCCGGGAACGATCAGCAGCGAAACCATCAGCACCACGCCCACCGCGGGCAGCCCGATGACGGTGCACAGACAAATCAGCAGCATCAGGAGAAGGTCGAGCCCGATGACGGGGCGACCCAGCGAGGCGGCGAAGGCGCGGTCGAAGCACAGCAGCTTGAGCTCTTTGTACAGCACCCAGACGGTGAGGAGAACTACCAGAGCGACGAGAGCGATCGCGAGAACATCTTGTCTCACCATGCTCGCGGCTTTGCCGAGGAGGAAGCCGTCGAGCCCCGCGCGACTGCCCGCGCCGGAGTATTGGCCCCCCTGCTGAATGTGCCGCGAGAGGGCGATGCCCAGCCCGAAAAACGCGGTGAGAATCACGGCGATCGAGGCGTCCTCGCGCACGCGGGTGTAGCGACGCAAGAGCGTGATGCAGACGACGGCGAGGATGCCGCTGATCAGCGCGCCGATTAGGAACGCGATGAAGTTGCGATCGCCGATGATCATGAAGGCGATGCAGACTCCGGGGAGGGCGGCGTGGGCGACGGCATCGCCCACCAGGGCACGCCGGCGCAGCACCGCGAACGAGCCCACCACCCCGCTGGCCAGCCCCAGCAGCATGACCCCCAGCAACACCACCCGGGTGTTGGCATCTTGCAAAGTAAGCAGCCGAAACACGTCGCTCACAGCGGGCCCCCGCGCCGCACGGCTTCGGCGGCTTGATCCAGCAGCGTGAGGCGCCCGCCGTAGGTCTTTTGCAGGTTCTCGTGGGTGAAGGCCTCTTGCGTGGAGCCCGACGCGACCAGGCGCAGATTGAGCATCACAACGTGATCGAAGTACTCCGGAACGGTTTGGAGATCGTGGTGAACCGCGACGACGGTGCGCCCGGCCTGGCGCAGCCGGCGCAGCACGTCGATGATCGCCCGCTCGGTGGCGGCGTCGACCCCCGCGAAGGGTTCGTCCATGAAATAGAGCATCGCGTCTTGGGCCAGGGCGCGGGCCAGGAAGACGCGCTGCTGTTGCCCGCCTGAGAGCTGGCTGATCTGGCGATCGGCGAAGGGACGCATGGCGACATCGTCGAGGGCCTTGAGAGCCGCGGCTTTGTCCGCCGGGCCCGGGCGGCGCAGCCAGCCCAGACGCCCGTATCGCCCCATGAGGACCACGTCGAGGGCCGAGACGGGAAAGTCCCAGTCCACGCTTTCGCGTTGCGGGACATAGCCGACCAGCCCGCGCTCCTCGCGCAATGGACGGCCGAAGATCTCGACCTTGCCGCTGGCGAGAGGGACCAGGCCCAGAATCGCCTTGAGAAGCGTGGATTTTCCCGCGCCGTTGGGCCCGACGATGGCGACCAGTTTGCCCGCGGGGATCAGCACGTCAACATCCCACAGCACCGGGCGGCGGTGGTACGCCACTGTCACGTCGTGGACCTCGACGGCGATGTCGGTGGGGGCGGTGATGGGCGAGATCGGGCTCACTTGGGCTCCTTCAGCGCGTCGGCGATGACGCGTGCGTTGTGGAGGACCATGCCCGGGTAGGTCCCTTCGGGCGTGCCTGGGCGACCCATCGCGTCAGAGAAGAGTTGGCCTCCGATCGAGACGGCGTGGCCGCGCGATTGGCAGCCTTCGATCAGGGCGTCGATGGTCTTGCGCGGGACGCTGCTTTCGACGAAGACCGCGGGGATCTTGCGGCTGACCAGCAGGTCGACCAGGGCGTTGACATCTTTGAGGCTGGCTTCGGATTCGGTGGAGACGCCCTGAATACCGTGAACTTCAAAGCCGTAGGCGCGGGCGAAGTAGCCGAAGGCGTCGTGGGCGGTGACCAGCACGCGCCGGTCCTGGGGGACAACATCGAGAATCGCGCGGATCTGCGTGTCGAGCTGGCCGAGCTCGTCCTCGAGGGCCTTGGCGTTGGCGGCATAGGTGCTGGCGTTGGCGGGGTCGGCTTTGGCGAGGGTGTCCGCGACGCGTGCGGCGCCGAGCTTCCAGAGGGAGACGTCGAACCAGAGGTGGGGGTCGTGGGCGTTTGGGCCAAAGGCGCGGAGCTGGGCTTGGGGCACGGCATCCCCCAGCGCGACGACCGGGCGCGAGGCGGCGAGCTTTTCGAGAACCTCGCCCATTTTGCCTTCGAGGTGGATGCCGCTGTAGAAGATGACATCGGCGTCGGAGAGCGCGCGAACGTCGCCGGTGGAGGCTTTGTAGAGGTGGGGGTCGACGCCTTCGCCCATGAGCGAGGTGACGCCTGCGCGATCGCCCGCGACGCGCCCCACCATGTCACCCACGATGCTGGTGGTGCAGACGATCACCAGCTTGCGGGCGTTTGGCTGGCCGGCTGAGGGCTTGTCGCACCCTGGCAACAGCAGCGCCCCCAGCCCCAGGGCGAGCGTCCCGAGCAGGCGTCCGAGAAGATGGCGGCGGTGGATCATGGTGTTGGCTCAACGCCTCAGGGTGGCTTGTGGCAGATTGAACGCTGCACGAGAACAGGGAGTGGATCGCGGGGCATTGTAGCATCGGCTACAAGTAGCACGCGCTACAGGATCATTGCCGGGTGAAGCCCGGAGAGCAAGCGGGGGAGCAGGCGGGCTGATTCTCAAAACCAAAGCCGCCCCGCGGGAGGTCTCCTGCGGGGCGGCAAAAGTCAGACAAGGCGGGCGAACCGCGAGGGATGGCGGGGTGGGTTACGGGCGAGACCGGCGTTGGGGCTTGCCGCGCCCGCCGCCATTGCCCCCGGACGGGTGGCCTTGGGTGTTGCCGCGATGGGCTCCGGGGCGTTGAGGCTTGCCGCTGCGCGGGGCGGACCGGGGTCCATCGGAGGACGCGGGCT
>JAKFUN010000163.1 GCA_021732675.1 Phycisphaerales bacterium | reverse complement strand
GTGCTGGCCGGGGCGGGGTTCGCGCTGACCGGGGTGACGCTGGTGCGGGTGCCATGGCTTCAGGGTGGCGAGGGCACACGGATTTCTGGCGAGGAAGGGCTGGCGATCTTCGCCCCGTTGCACGCAAACATCTATCGAGCGTTTGACTACACGCGGGAGAGCGATATCTACGACGCGCTGGGGCGGAGCGTTGACGGGCCGATGCTGGACAGTGTGTACAGCGAGGTGTATCGGAGTCTGGTGATGCAGGATGAGGGCGGGGCGCTCAGCCGCGTGAAGAGCGTGACGCCGGTGGAGAGCGAGGTCACCTCGAGCGGGGTGGATTCGGCGAGCGGACGAAGCGTGTTTGAGGTGAAGGCGCGGTGGCGGGTGGAGGGTGTGGTCTATCACTGGGGGCACAGCCACACGCGCGAAAATGAGTATCTGGCCCAGTACACCGTGGCGGCGGCGGGCCCTGGGTGGCGGATTGTGAACGCGCTGCCGCTGGAGCAGCGCCGGATCCAGACTCCGGAGCAAGCCGCGAGCGAGGCGAGCGCCACACCTAAGGCCACCGAGGCGCCCAAGGTATCTACTACGCCATGGCGACCGAACCGGTAGTCCGCCTCAGTGCTGTTTCGTTCGCGTATCCGGGCGGAGCGCTGTGCCTGCGCGTCGAGGGGATGGAGATCGCCCCGGGTGAGTTGGTCGCGTGCATCGGCCCCAGCGGCTCGGGCAAGACGACGCTGGTCTCGCTCATCGCGGGGGTGCTGATTCCAAACGCCGGCAGCGTGCGCACGCTGGGGCGGGAGGTTTCGGCGTTGACCGATGCGGGCCAGCGCAAGCTGAGGCGGGAAGAGATCGGCATGGTTTTTCAGGAGTTTGAGCTGCTGGAATATCTCACGGCGATGGAAAACATCACGCTGGCGTGGCGGCTGGGCGGGGTGACGAACCGCGAGGCGCTGCGTCGCGGCGCGATTCAGGCAGCGCAGGCGGCGGGGATCGGGCACCTGCTGGCCCGCAAGCCACGGCAGCTTTCGCAGGGGGAGCGCCAGCGCGTCGCGCTGTGCCGAGCGCTCGCGACGAATCCCAAACTGATCTTGTGCGACGAGCCGACCGGCAACCTGGACCCAATGGCGACGAGCGCCGTGCTCGATCTGCTGCTGGCGCAGGCCCGGGCGACCGGGGCCGCCATGCTGATGGTGACTCACAACCACGCGCTGCTTCCCCGGTTCGATCGGGTGATCGACTTGGCGGCGCTGGGCGACGGAGCGGGGGCATGAGCGGCGCACTCTGGCTCGCGCTGCGGCACGCTTCCCATCATCTGGGGCGCACGCTGCTGCTGGTTTTGTGTGTGGGCGTGACCGCCTTTCTTCCGTTGGCGACGCGGGTGCTGTCGCGGCAGTTCGAGGGCTCGCTGCGGGCCCGGGCGGCGGAAACCCCGCTGGTCGCCGGGGCCAGGGGCAGCCGCTTTGACCTGGTGATGGCCCAGCTCTACTTTCGCCGAGCGGACCTGCCCACCATCTCGATGGCCGACTGGCAATCACTTCAGGAAAGCGGGCTGGCCGACGCGATTCCGCTGAACATCCGGTTTACGTCTCGTTCGCGTCCGATCGTGTGTACGCCGGTGGATTACTTCTCGCTGCGCAGGTTGCGGGCCGGCGCGGGGGCGTTGCCTCGGCGGATCGGCGATGTCGTGCTAGGCGCGAAGGCGGCCCGGGCCTTGGGGCTTGGACCTGGCGACACCATTTTTTCAGATCAGCGCGAGCTCTACGACATCGCGAAGGCCCCGGCGCTGAAGATGCACATCACCGGGGTCCTCTCCCCCACTGGCGGGCCTGACGACGAATGCCTGTTCGCGGACATCAAGACCGCCTGGGTGCTGGAGGGGACCAGCCACGGGCATGCCGACGCCGCCAAGGTTCCGGCGTCGTTGACCCTCGACAAAGCCCAGAACAACACGGTTGTGAGCGAAGCGATGGTGGACTACAACGAGGTCACCGACCAGAATCTCGCCTCGTTCCACTCGCATGGGGACGCCAGCACGCTCGCTTTGTCGGGGGTCATCCTCGTCCCGCATTCGATCAAGGACGAGTCGATCATCAAGGCTCGCTACAACGCGAAAGACAAGCTGCAGATCGTCGTCCCGCGGGAGGTGGTCGATGAGCTGATCGGTCAGGTGTTGCGGCTTCGAGGGCTGATGGATGCCCTTGCTCTGGTGATTGGCGTCGTGACGGCGCTGCTGATCGCGTTAGTGGCCGCCCTCTCGGCCAGGGTGCGGGCCCGCGAGATCGAGACCCTGCACAGGATCGGGGCGTCGCGGAGGACGATCCGCGCGGTCTTCGGCTTTGAGATGCTCGTGGTCGTCATCAGCGGGGCCCTTGTGGCTGGTTTGGCCGGGGCGCTGCTCGCTTGGTCGCCTTTGGATCTCGTGAAGTTGTTGTAAAGATGGTGACGGGGGCCCCACGCGGGGGGCTTCTGCTGCTACAAGACCCAGTTGGCGACGGGGGCCAAACGATCGAATCTGGAGATGCATGTGATGCGTCGAGTTTTGCGGCAAGCCGCGGTTGGAGTCATCGCCCTGAGTCTCGGGGCGGGGTTGGTGCCTGGCTGTGATGAACGGGAAGCCCCGGCCAGCAAGCCTGCGGGCTTGGCGCAGGCGGATCAGATCTCGGGCGACCAGATCATCACGACGTTTTACCCCACCGAGTTTTTCGCATCGCGGCTCTCGGGCGGGCTGGTGAAGGTCTCCTGCCCGGTGCCGGCCGAGGCCGACCCGATTTTCTGGAAGCCGGACGACGCTTCGATCGCTCGATATCAGGGGGCGGATCTGATTATCGTGAACGGGGCGGAGTATGAGAAGTGGACGGCCAGCGCGTCGCTTCCTCTCACGCGGGTGGTGGATGCCAGCCACGCCTTCGAGGGCGAGTTGCTGAAGTTCCAGGGCCAGACGCACAGTCATGGAGCCGCGGGGGCCCACACCCACACGGGCGTAGACGGGCACACCTGGATCGACCCGGTGCTGGCCAAGCGGCAGGCTCAGGCGATTCTGGCGGGGATGACGCGGCGGTGGCCCGAACACGAGAAGGCCTTCGCGGCCAACTTTCAGAAGCTCGAAGCCGAACTGGGCGAACTGGACACGAAGTGGCAGCGCCTGGCCCCGGCCATGAAGGCTGCCCGTTTGTACGCCGGGCACCCGGCGTATGGCTATCCGGCGCGGCGTTACGGGATCGAGATCAGCAATGTGAACCTGCCCCCGGACGAACCGGTGAGCGAAGCCTCTTGGGCCGAGTTGGCGGGCGCGATCGCAAAGGAAGGCACCAACACGGTCGGCCCGCGCACCATGCTCTTTGAGTCGGACCCCTTGGAGAGCACGGCCAAAGAGCTGCAGGCCCGGCACCAGCTGGTTTGTGTGGTCTTTTCGCCTTGCGAAACTCTTGCCCCGGCGGCCCGCGCCAAGGGCGAGGACTATCTCACCGTGATGAACTCGAACCTGGATCGACTGGCCCTGGCGCTGGGCGTCAAGACCCCCAAATGACTGCTTCGTGTTTGAAGATCGTCTTTAGGAGACTCTACCGATGATTCGTGTTGCCGTTGCTTTGATCTTGGGTGCGTGTCTGAGCCACGTGAGCCAGCCGGCCCACGCCCAGGCCCCCGCCCAGCCCGCCACGAAGACCAAGAAGAAGGAAGCCAAGGAGCTCGACCCCGATCTGCTTTTGCAGGTGGGGATCAACGCGGGCAAGCTGCATCGGGATGGGGTCACCGACGCCACCGGCAAGGTGCGGGGCGTGATCATGGGCAACCCGATGACGAACAACATCGGGCCCGGCGCGGGCTTTCGTTTCAACGGCACCACCGACTGGGTCAGCTTTGGCGACAACGCCCCCAAGACCATGGCCGGGCTGCCCAAGCGCGATTTCACCGTCTCGGCGTGGGTCAATCTGGAGGCCACCACCGAGTTCGGCGGGATCATCGGCTGCGCGGAAGACACGGGCGACGCGAAGGGTGGCTGGGTGCTTGGCTACACCACCGACGCCTTCTACTTTGCACTTTCCTCCAAGAGTCAGGCGGGCAAGCTGACGTACATCAAGGCGACCAAGCCGATCACAGTCGGGAAGTGGTACAACGTGGTGGGGACCTACGACGGCACGTCCATGAAGCTGTTTGTGAACGGTGAGCTGCACGCCGAGACGCGCGAGCAAAGCGGGGACATCGCCTACGCCCCCGGCGCTGCCTACACCCTGGCGTGTCTCAAGAACTCCAAGGAAGCCCGCCCGATGGCCGGCACGCTGTTGGAGGCCAAGGTGCTTGGGCGTGCGCTGACTCAGATCCAGATCAACGAAGAGTTCACCCCGGGCACGCTGCTCACGAGCTATGAGCCCCAGTTCGAGTCGACCCAGCGCTACGTCGTGGGCTCGTATCTGCAGGGCGCGACGACGGACGGGATGACGATCATGTGGGAGACCTCGCGCCCCAGCCGCGGGTGGGTCGAGTACGGCGAAGCCCGCCCGTATTCGATGAAGACCGAGCCGGGCGAGCTCGCGACCATTCATGAGGTTCGCCTGAGCAACCTCAAGGCTGAGACGCCCTACTTCTACCGGGTTCACTCCATCTCCGAGGATGGGACGGACATGGCCGGCGAGGACCTGACGTTTCAGACCGCTGTCAAGCCCGAGACGCCCTTCGCGTTCGCGATCATCGGCGACACGCAGAAAAACAAGGCGGTGATCGAGAAGCTCCAGCCGTTTGCGTATTCCCTTCGCCCCAACTTTGAGATCCACCTTGGCGACGTGGTGGACAAGGGCCCGGACAAGGGGGAGTGGATTCAGGAGCTCTTGCCGGCGTCCGCCCCGCTGATCGGGCGCGTTTGCATGTTCCCCAGCATCGGCAACCACGAGGAGAACCACTCCAACTACTTCAAGTACTTCTCGCTCCCCGGGCCTGAGTATCGCTACACCTACACCTACGGCAACGCCCAGTTCTTCGTGCTCGACACCAACCGCGACGTCAGCGAAAGCAGCGAGCAGTACAAGTGGCTCGACACCGAACTGGCCAAGAGCACCGCGACCTGGAAGTTTGTGTATCACCACCACCCCATCTACTCGTCCGACGAGGATGACTATGGCGACACCTACAAAGGCCCCTCCACCATGGGCGACCCGCGCTTGCGCGTGCTTGCCGGCCTCTACGAAAAACACAACGTCGACATCGTCTTCTCCGGACACGTTCACTGCTATGAACGCACCTGGCCCATTCGCGATGGCAAGGTCGACATGAAGCGCGGCGTCCGCTACATGATCTCCGGCGGGGGCGGCGGCGGGCTCGAGTCTGCCGGGCCCAGCCGCACTTGGTTTACCCAGCGCCACTACCGGGGCCACCACGTCGGCTACGTGATGATCAGCGGCGGCACGCTTGAGTACCAGATGTTCGACCTCGATGGTCGCCTCTTTGATTCCTTCGAGATCCAGAAGACCGCGCCGGTGATCGGCGAGGCCACCGCCAAGCCCGACGCGGCCGCCACCCGCTAGGGCCTGGGCGACCTTCGGGTGCGAGGGCATTCCGACTCACCAATCCCACATTGTGGGCTTACAGATGAAGCTTCTCCCGCGCCGGCGTGCATCCCACGCCGGCATTTTTCATGCTATTTTCTCACGCGGCCGCCATTTGACTCTTCAGTTCCCCCGGTCTATTTTCCGATGTCCAAGAGCAGCCATGACCAGCGCCCGCACTATCCTCGCTTCGCTCTCCACCCCAGTGGGTGGTGTCGTTGCGTCGCGGGCACAGGTCAGCCATTCCAAACTCGTCAAAGCCAAAGGCCTGAAAAAAGCCTGCCCTTTGCCGGGTTTGGTCCTTGACACCCACTGACTGATCCGCCTTCGAGAAGGCGTGTGAAAGTTGAAACGGGCTCGTCGGATCAAATCCGGCGGGCCCGATGTCGTTTTTGCGTTCATTGTTTCTCCGGTCGTTTCCACTGTTCAGGAGTCCCTTTATGTCGAGCCCCGTCAGCAGCGCGTCCAACACGAACCAGGTCGAATGCCCCGAGTGCGCTGCTCCTGTGCGTTTCGCCCGCGCCCCCTTGGCCGGGGAGGTCACCCGCTGCGGCGCTTGCCGCGCCGAACTGGAGGTCACCAACCTCTCGCCTCTGCGCGTCGAACTGGCGCCGGAAGTGCAGGAAGACTGGGGGGAGTGATCGCCCGCGGCTGCGTGTGACTGCAGCTCTCCGAGCCTCGCGTGTACCAACTCCGTCACGCTCGCCATCTCCATCTCGGGATTCGCCTTTGGGGCTCATCCCGGGCGTGAAACTCACCCCCCTCTCGCCTCATCACCCGCTCACCCCATCATCCCAGAAAGCCCCCATGCGACTTGCCCTTTTCCACTCCCGAATCCGTGTCGAAGAACGCCTGCTTCTCGAAGAACTCACCCGCCGCGACATCGCACATGATGTGATTGATCTGCGCGAGCAGACGTTCGACATCCATGATCCCGGCCAATGGACGCAGTACGACGCGGTAATTGATCGGTGCATCAGCCAGACGCACGCGCTGGCCGCCACCCGGGTGTTGGAGCGTTTCGGCGTGCTCACTGTCAACCCCGCCTCAACAATCGAAGCCTGCGGCGACAAGCTCACGACCTCGCTCCTCCTCGCCCGTGACAATGTCCCCACCCCGCGTGTGCGCGTCGCGCTCGACGAGGCCTCGGCCCTCAGCGCCATCGAGCAAATCGGCTACCCGTGTGTGCTCAAGCCCACCACCGGCTCGTGGGGGCGACTGCTGGCCCGCGTGAATGATCGCGACGCCGCCGAGGCGGTCATCGAACACAAGGCCACGCTCGGCTCGGTGGCGCACAGCGTCTATTACGTGCAGGAGTACGTCGACAAGCCACAGCGCGACCTGCGGGTTTTTGTGGTGGGCACCGAGGCGATCTGCGGCATCACCCGCGCCAGCTCGCACTGGATCACCAACACCGCTCGGGGTGGCCAGGCCGCGCCGCTCACGATCACACCGGAAATCGCCACCCTCTCCGCCCGGGCCGCGCGGTGCGTTGCCGGCGAAAGCGGGGGCCTGCTCGCCATCGATTTGTTGGAATGCCCGCGCCGAGGCCTCCTCGTCAGCGAGATCAACCACACGATGGAGTTCCGCAACAGCATCGAGCCTACTGGCGTGAACATCCCGGGGCGGATGATCGAGTGGGTCGTGGCGCAGGCCCGCGCACTGGCCGAGGTGGCCGGATGATCCAGGGCGACGCCACCACCACGCCTGTCCGCGCCAGCGTCATCGGCGCCAGCGGCTACACCGGGGGCGAGCTCCTCCGGCTGCTGCTGGATCACCCACTGGTGACCATCGCCCAGGCCAGCTCGCGCCGCAACGCGGGCGAGCCCCTGGACATGATTCACCCGCATCTGCGCCGGCGCACGCAGCTTGAGTTCTGCATGCCCGATGCGATCGAGGCGTGCGATGTGCTCTTTCTGTGCATGCCCCACGGCGAAGCGGCGACGCAGATCGAACGCCTCGCTCCCAACGCCAAACTCGTGATCGACCTCTCCGCGGACTTCCGCTTGCGCGACAAGGCGGCCTATCAAGCCTGGTACGGCAAGCCGCACCCCGCGCCCGCCTGGCTCGATCGCTTTGTGTATGGCCTGCCCGAGACCCAGCGCGAGCGTCTGCGCGGCTCTCGCTTCGTCAGCGGCGTCGGCTGCAACGCCACCGCGATGAACCTCGCGCTCCTCCCTCTCGCCCGCGCGGGGCTCATCGAGCGCGCCATCTGCGATGTCAAGGTGGGTTCCAGCGAAGCCGGGGCCGAGCCCAGCGCGGGAGGCCATCATCCCGAACGCGTCGGCCGCGTGCGCCCTTTCGCGCTCACCCGCCATCGGCATCAGGCCGAGGTGCGGCAGGAGCTCGGCGACTTTGCCCTTTCCGCCACCATCACCAGCGTTGAGCTCGTGCGGGGGGTGCAGTGCACCGCGCATGTCTTTCCCACCCGCCCGCTCACAGACAAAGACCTCTGGAAGCTCTATCGCGATGCCTACTCCAGCGAGCCGTTCGTGCGTCTCGTCAAGTCGCGCACCGGCCTGCACCGCTTCCCGGAGCCCAAGCTCCTCAGCGGCACCAACTTCTGCGACATTGGCTTTGAGGCGGACGAATCTCGCGTTGTCATCGTCAGCGCGCTCGATAACCTCGTGAAGGGCGCCGCCGGCAGCGCCGTTCAGTGCATGAACATCGCCCTGGGCTTTGACGAAGCCGCCGGACTTGGCTTTTACGGATTGCACCCACTATGAACACCATCGAACCAAAGAACGTTTCGTCGAAGACCCCACCCCGCGAAGCCCCGCTCGTGGTTGTCAAGATCGGCGGAGCGGCGGGCATTGATTTTGCTCCGCTCGCTTGCGACGCTGCGGCGGTCATACGCGCTGGCCAGCGCCTGACGATCGTTCACGGCGGCTCGGACGCGACCAACACGCTGTCGCAGCGTCTTGGACGCGAGCCGACTTTTATCACTTCCCCCAGCGGGCACACCAGCCGCCGGACTGATCGCGAAACCCTTGAGATCTTCCAGATGGCGTGCCGGGGCATCGTGAACCAGAGCCTGGTTCGTCACCTGCTCCTCGCCGGCGTCGACGCCGTCGGGCTCAGCGGGCTGGACGCGCGGCTGTGGTCCGGCCCGCGGAAGGCAGCCGTCCGAGCCATCGAAGAGGGGCGCGTCCGCATCATCCGCGACGACTACACCGGCGCGGTGGAACGCGTCGACCCGCGCGTGCTGCACGCCCTGCTCGACAACCACTTCACGCCCGTCATCTCGCCTCCGGCCATCAGCGAGGCGCTCGAGCCGATCAACGTCGACGCCGACCGGGCGGCGGCTCAGACCGCCATCGCGCTGGGCGCTCACACCCTTGTGCTCCTCTCCAACGTCCCCGGCGTGCTGCGATCGTTCGGCGACGAAGACTCCATCATTCGCTGCGTGCTGCGTTCGGGCATCGGCAGCCTGGACGAGGTGGCGCAGGGGCGCATGAAGAACAAAGTGCTGGCCGCGAGGGAAGCTCTGGAAGGAGGCGTCTCCCGCGTGATCATTGGCGACGCCCGCGTGCCGCACCCCTTGAGCATGGCTCTGGAAGGGGCCGGGACGGTCTTCGCATGAGCAATCCACACGACTCGCGAACGCAATCTCTCCCAAATCTTGTGGCACAGGCTTCCAGCCCGTGCTTTGCGCCTCTTTCCACCCCTTTGCTTTCGCCCGATCTCTCCGACGCCGCGGCCATTTCCCTCCTCCACACCCTTGTCGACACCCCCAGTCTGTCCGGCCAAGAGTCGCGTGTGGCGCAGGTGATCCAAGGCTGGTGCGAGTCGCGCCATATCCCCTGCGAAGTCGACCAAGCCGGCAACGCCGTCGCCAGCTTCGGCCCCGTGGACGCCCGCCCGCTCATCATCCTGCTCGGGCACATGGACACCTTTCCAGGTGCTCCGCCGGTGCGCATCGAGAACGGGACTCTGTTCGGCCGAGGCAGCGTCGACGCCAAGGGCCCGCTCGCGGCCTTTCTTGTCGCGGCGGCCCGCTCCGCATCGCGCCTTACCTCGCGCGTTCTCGTCATCGGCGCCGTCGAAGAAGAAACCACCACCTCGCGCGGGGCCCGCCACATCGCCAGCAGATACACGCCCGACGCCTGCATCATCGGCGAACCCAGCGGCACCAATGGCTACACCATCGGCTACAAAGGTCGGCTGGTTATCGAGCTGCGCGTTGCCCGCTCCGGCGCTCACTCTGCCGGCCCAGCAGGCTCGGCGGCCGATGCTGCTTTCGACTGGTGGACCCGCGTGCTCGCCGATGTCGAAGGGCTCAACAGTGGGCGCACCGGCGCGTTCGATCGCCTGCAAGCGTCCATTCGCAGCACCAACTGCACGCACGACGGAATCACCGATGTCGCCGCCCTGCTCGCGGGCTTTCGCCTGCCGACCTGGATGAACCCGGGCGACATGGCTGCCCGACTTCCCGCGCTCCCCGAGGGTGCGTCCCTCAGCATCGCCGGGGCCGAGCGGGCCATTCGCGTGGATCGCTCCAGTTCCGTGGCCCGCGCCCTCTCGGGGGCCATCCGGGCCCAAGGGCTGGCTCCCACGCCCCTGGTGAAGACTGGCACGTCGGACATGAACGTCGTCGGTGCGACTTGGGATTGCCCGATCGCCGCCTATGGCCCGGGCGACAGCGCCCTGGATCACACCCCGAACGAGCACCTTTCCTTCGCCGACTACATCACGGCCATCAACATTCTCCAACACACCCTGACCTCCGGAACCCTCTGATGTGCCGCCGAGGAAGGCGTGGTGGCTTTCCTCGGTGCCTTCGCGACGTCAACACCCACGCGCCACTCCCGTGGCCGAAAGCGTCGCATGGGTCTCGTCGCCGGCGGCTATCTTCAGTGCATGCAGTTGGACGCTTGCCAGTGCTATGCCGCCCTCGCCGCCCGCGACCGTCGCTTTGACGGCGTGTTTTTCACGGGGGTGACCAGCACGGGCATCTACTGCCGCCCGGTGTGCCCATCGCGAACGCCCAAGAGCGGGAACTGCCGGTTCTTTTCTTCCCCCGCCGGGGCTGAGGCCGCGGGTTTTCGTCCGTGCCTGCGTTGCCGGCCCGAGCGAGCGCCGGGCCTGGCGCCCACGAGCGACGCCGGGCGGGTGGCCGCGTGGGCCGTGGAGCAAATTCGCTCGGGCACCGTGCTGGCGCCTGGTTCGATGCAACCGCTCGCGGCCCGGGCCGCCCAAAGCCCGCGCCACTTTCGCCGCCTGGTTCGCTCCACGCTGGGCGTCTCGCCGATGCAGCTCGTGCAAACCACGCGCCTGCTCATCGCCAAGCACCTGCTCACTGACACCCGCGTGCCGATCGCCGAGGTTGCCATGGCCAGTGGCTTCGGCAGCTCGCGGCGCTTGCAAGCCACGTTGCAGGCCCGCTATGGCGTCTCACCCTCGCAACTTCGTCGGAGGCACGGCGCAACCACAGGGAGTGGCCTCATGTTCACCCTCGAGTATCGCGAGCCGCTCGACTGGCCCAAACTCATTACGTTTCTTGCCGGGCGTGCCATTCCTGGCGTCGAGGTGGTTGAGGGCCTGACCTACGCCCGCACCTGGCGTGCCGGCCCGCGTGGCGTGCCCGGCTGGTTTCGCATACATCCCGCGCCCGGCGAAGGGCGTCTCACCGTCGAGTGTGCCGAGACGCTTACGCCCCACCTGGCCACACTCATCGCGATTGTCCGTCGTCTGTTCGATATGGACGCTCGCCCTGACATCATCAAGGGGTCACTCGCCACCGACCCGATCCTCGCGCCCAGCGTGCGTGCGTCACCCGGCCTGCGCGTGCCCGGCTGCACCGACGGTTTCGAGCTTGCGTGGCGAGCGGTGCTGGGGCAACAAGTCTCGGTCGCCGCGGCTCGCACGCTCGCTGGTCGCGTCGTCAGCGCCTTTGGCGAACCGACCATCACGCCGATTGCTGGCCTTACACATGTCACGCCCGACGCGGCCCGCATGGCCGACGCCGCGCCCAAGCACTTTGCCGCCCTGGGCCTCACGAGCGCCCGGGCCACCTGCCTGTCCGAACTTGCCACGCGTGCCTCCCGGGGCGAACTGCCCACGTCCCCCACTCCCGACCCCGCCGCGGCTATCGCGACGCTGTGCGAGTGCCCGGGCATCGGCGACTGGACGGCCCAGTACATCGCCATGCGAGCGTTGCGCTGGCCCGATGCCTTTCCGGTCGGTGATCTGATCCTGCGCCGCAAGCTCGCCGACGCCGGCGCGACGACACCCAAAGCCGCCCTGGCCCATGCTGAGCGCTGGCGACCTTGGCGTGCCTACGCCGCCATGCATGCGTGGAATCTGCTTTCGCTCGAGCCCGCCCAACAGGCCCCGACACGGCGCGCGCCCCGAGGAGGCCACAAGGAAAACC
>JAKFUN010000004.1 GCA_021732675.1 Phycisphaerales bacterium | reverse complement strand
GGGTAGAAGTTGAAGTGGAAGTTGAGGTCGCCGGGCCCGGGGGTGTTGTAGTTTGACACCTTCATGAGGTAGATGCGCCCGGCCTGGACGGGGTAATCGGTGATGAGGCTGTTGAGGTTGCCGCCCGCGTCATCGTCGCAGACGAGTGCGGAGGGGCGGAAGCAGGTGCCATCGATGGAGATGGCGCAGAATGGGTAGATGGCGATGACGGTGTCGTAGTTGGTGCCGATGGTGTCGGCCTGGATGAGCCCGTCCTGGGTGGGGTGGAAGTTGTACCAGACGGAGTTGCTGTTGCCGCCAAAGCCGCAGGGGTCGGTGCCGGTGCAGGCTTCGGTGGTGGCGAACTCGGTGTCGAGATTGGTGTCGGTGAAGGAGCCGTAGGTGTTGGGCATTTCGATGCCGTTGGTGCAGTTGTCGTTGTCGGGAGGGGTGGGGGTGAAGATGGCGTTGAAGTCGAGGTTGCCGCCACCGGGGGTGGCGCCGAACTTGGCGACTTTGATTTTGACGGTTTGGCCTTTGATGAGGTGAAGGTTGTCGATCTGCGAGTTGGTGCCGGTGCCGGAGTCGTCATCGCAGGCGAGCTGGGTGGGCTGGATGTAGGTGCCAAAGAAGAAGAACCCGCAGCCATTGAAGATGGAGACAACGGTGTCGTAGTCGCTGCCGTTGGTGTTGACGGAGAGGTTGCCGGTGTTGGGGGCGGTGAAGGTGTAGTAGACGCTGCTGGAGGTGCCTGCGGCGGCGAACTCGCAGCTCTCCTGAGGCTCGTTGACGACCGAGTTGGCCCACTGCGGGTTGCGGATGGCGGGGTTGTAGTTGTTGGTGGTGATGGCGGTCGCGTTGGCGCAATCATCGTCGGCGGGGGAGGGTTGCTTGATGGCCCCGAAGGCATTGGCGAAGCCGTAGCCGAAGCCGGTGTCGTAGCCGGCGGGGCCGATGTCGCGGGCTCCGAGCAGCACGCCAATGAAGCCTTCGACCTGGCTGGCGAAGGGGTGGGCGGCGTAGAAGAGGGTGGCGACGCCGGCGCTGTAGGGCGAAGCGAAGCTGGTGCCGTCGATGATCACGACGTCCCCGCTCACGTAGCCGTTGCCGCCGGTGCGATCGAGGGTGTAGATTCCCTGACCTGGCGCGGAGATGTCCAGGCCGGTGCCGTATTGGCTGAAGCTGGCGCGGGCACCGCTGCTGGCCATCGCGGCACAGCTGATGACGAAGGGAGCGCTGGAGGGATAGCCGATGGTGCTCGTGCCGTTGTTCCCGGCCGAGGCGAAGTGGAGCATGTTGTGGTTGTTGTACGCGTCGCTGTAGGCGGCGTCGATCGCGTTGGATTGGCCCACGCCGAAAGAGGCGTTGGAAGAGCGGCAACCCTGGGCGGCGCCGAAGGCGAGCGCGTTCACGACGTACGACGGCTGATAGACCGCGAAGCTGTTGGTGCAGGTGGGGGGGTTGTTGATGAGCGTGGCGATCTTGGCGACCACCACGGGCGAAACCCCGGCGATGCCCGCGACGCTTTGGCCGTTGTTCCAGCGGGCCGAGACGCACCCGGCCACCGCGGTGCCGTGGTTGTCGCAGGCGTTGGCGGGGGAGCCATCTCCCACCCCGCCGACGACGCCGGTGGTGAAGTCGCGCCCGGCGAGCCAGTTGAGGTCGGGGTGGTTGGACTGTGTGCCCACGTCCATGACGAGCCACGAGACGCTGCTGCGTCCGGTGGTGATGTCCCAGGCTTCGGGGGCGTCGATGTCCTGGTCGTTGGTCTGGTCCAGGCCCCACTGGTTGGCGAAGAAGGTGTCGTTGGGGAGGGTCCGGTCCAGCTCCATGGTGGCGAGCACGTCCGGCTCGGCCCAGGCCAGGCCGGCGTCGCCTTGCAGGGCGTTGACTTGGCGAAGGACTTCGAAGCCGCTGACGGCGCTGCTGTGGAGCATGACGCCCCCGGGGATGGTCCCCAGGGTTCGCTGGGAGAGTTCGAGGCCGGGGCGGGCGGCATTCTCAGGCGCGGCCGCGTCGCGGGTCTGGGCCATCACGTCGGGGGTGATGACGGTCCAGCCGCCGGTGATGTAGGGGTTTTCGAAGACGGGGGAGGCGAAGACCACGGACGAGCCGGGGGCCTTGACGATGCGCTGGATGGCCTCTTCGACCGCTGCGGCGTCCTTGAGGGGGTTCTGCAGGTCGATCACGACCCACTGATTGAACTCGATGCTGCCGGAGGCGATGCCTTCGATCCCCGCGGCACGCAAGGCGGCAAGGGCGGCCTGGGTGGCGCCGGCGCGGGCGGCCTCGTCGTTCAGCTTGAGCGCGATGCGGCTGGCATCGAGGTTCATGACGATCTGTACCCCCTGGTAGGTGTACCAATTGGGGGTTTGCTCGGGCGTGCGGGCGAGGTTGCGGGTGGCGATTTGGCCAAGCAGGGCGACGTTGCCGCTGTCATCGGCCGCCATCGCGTGGGCCTGCTCGGGGGTCACGTCGGCGTAAGGCCAATCCCGGGCGATGCGCGATTGCTGGTCGGTCTTGATGATGCCGGCGTTGTCGTTGCGGCCGTTGGGATCAAAGCTCGCGACGGCATCAAAGCCGGTCGAGGCGTCCCACCCGGGCGTGGCTGCCTGAAAAGCCTGCGCCACCGAACACGCCAGCCCGCATGCCATGAAACACGCAAGCTGGGTACGAATGTTGAACTGAACCATGTGCTTCCCCTTTTCCCGAAGATCCCTCTCCGGCCAGCCGCACGGTGCGACTCGGCCAGATCATGGTGAAGCGACGCCCGCACGCTGGCGCGCTATACCAATTCAAAAATCACAGGAAAATGTGGGAAGTGGGGCGCGTGGCCACCTCCGCCACGCGCCGTTCACGCGCGTCGGAGGTTTCGGGAACGGCATGTGTTCGCATGCAGGTCGAGCGGGCGCTGGCTCAGACGTTGAACAGGAAGTGGCAGATGTCGCCATCCTTCATGACGTATTCCTTGCCCTCGGTGCGGAGTTTGCCCGCCTCGCGGATCGCCTTCTCGGTCTTGAACTTTTCGAGGTCGGCGAGGGTGTAGATTTCTGCGCGAATGAAGCCCTTTTCGAAGTCGGTGTGGATGACACCGGCGGCCTGCGGGGCGGTGGCGCCGATGGGGATCGTCCAGGCCCGCACTTCCTTTTCGCCCGCGGTGAAGTAACTTTGCAGCCCCAGCAGGCGATAGGTGGCGTGGGCGACGCTTTCGAGCGCCGGCTCCTTGAGGCCCAGGGCCTCGAGCATTTCCTGGCGTTCGCCGTCAGCCATCTGACTGAGTTCACTCTCGATTTTGGCGCAGACGGGCACAACCTCAGCGTGGTCGGCCTTGGCGATCTCGCGGACCTTCATGCACGCGGGGCTCATGCCTTCCAGGTCATCCTCGTCGACGTTCATGAGATAGAGGACCCGCTTGGTGGTGATGAGCCCGAGGGTTTTGAAGACCTTCATCTGGTCGGGGTCGTCGATCTTGGCGTGGCGGGCGGGCTTGCCGCTATCGAGCACCGGCTTGAGCTTTTTGAAGAGCTCGAAGCGGGCGATGGCTTCTTTTTCGCCGCTCTTGGCGGCCCGCTCGGCGCGGCCCATTCCGCCGTCGATGGTCTCGAGGTCGGCCAGAATCAGCTCGGTATTGATGATGTCGATGTCGCGGGCGGGGTCGACCGTGCCGGAGACGTGCAGAATCTCCTCGCCACCCGGGGCCTTGGTGAAGCACCGGACCACCTGAATGATGGCGTCGACCTCGCGGATGTGGCTGAGGAACTTGTTGCCCAGGCCCTCGCCCGTGCTGGCCCCTTTGACGATGCCGGCGATGTCGACCAGGCGCAATGCGGCGGGGATCCGCTTCTGCGGGGGGATGTACTTGGTGATGACATCCATCCGCTTGTCGGGGATGGGCACGACGCCGACGTTGGGCTCGATGGTCGCGAAGGGATAGTTCGCGGCCAGGGCGTTGCCCTTGGTCAAGGCGTTGAAGAGCGTGCTTTTGCCCACATTGGGCAGTCCGACAATGCCAGCTTCCATCGGTCAACCTTTCGGCGAGGGGTCTTTAGGGCCCAACTTGGCCCGCAGGTCGCGATGGTAGGGGACTACCCCAGCCGCCCGTGGGTCGCTGGCTTCACCCCTCCCGGCACCCAAGGCCCCTACTTCAAGAGGGGCGTGGTCGGCCGGCGGCACAGGGTGTAGAGCCCGAAGAGATCCTTTTCGACGTCGATCGGCTGGGCCCCTTCGTTCCACTTCAGGGCGTAGGCCATTTTGCGGGCCGGGGCGCTCTCGTCGGTGTCAAACTCGAGCACCTCGAACCCTGCCTTTTCCAGCAGTTCGCGCGGGAACGGGCTGCGGCCGTCGGCCTGGGGGAGCCACTTTTCTGGCTCGGGGGCCTGCGCGGGGGAGAGGTTGTAGATCAGGAACAATCCGCCCGGGCGCAGGCGCTTGAAGACCTCTTCGACAAATTTTTCATTCTGCACGCCCAGGTCCACGCCCGGGGCCTTGTCGGCGTGGTGCTCGGGGTGGTGCTCGGGGTTGATGTAGCCGTTTTTGAGCGTGTTTTTGCTCATGATGACGTCGTACCCGTCGCCGACGGTGCGGACGACTTCGGCATCGGCGGGAAAGCGCCCGAAGACCAGCAGCAGCGAGCCATCCGGCGAGACGTCGTCCATGAGGGGCGAGCCGTTGATGACGCCCTGGTCATCGCCGTCGGCGTAGATGGCGCGGAGGGTGCGATCGACCTCGACGCCGACGACCTCGTTGCCGAGAGCCGCGAGCAGGCGAAGGTGGCCCACTCCGCCAAAGCCAAAGTCGAGGATTTTCTTGTTGCGCAAGCGTGCGTTGTCGGGAATGCTGGCGGGGAGGTTGGAGGCGAGGAGGTCCACGGCGCGGACGTAGGCCAAGGGCGAGCCGTAGCGGGTGTAGTAGTAGTCGCGCTCGCTGTACTCGCGTTTTTCAAAGGCTTCTTGAGCCGCGGCGGGCAATTGCTCGTGCTCACGGGGGGCGATCACGTCGCCGGTGCTGGGGTTGCGCCAGACGGTGCGGGGCATGGGCACCGGGAGCCAGCTTGTGGAGATCAAAAACCGCTGGGCGTCGGCGGTGCGCACGGTGGGGAGCAGTTGCCCGGCTTCGATCCGAAGGCGTTCCACGACGTTCAGCGCGTCGGGCATCGTCGGCGGCAGGGGCGCGATGGTCTGGCCCAGCGCCCCGGAAAGAGAGATGGCCGCGACGCCAAGAGCGCGGAGGATGAAGCGTTGCGCGAGGGTCATGGAGGGTCCTTGTGTCGAGATCGCGTCGAGTGTGACAGCCGCACCACCAATGGTAGATGCAGGCTCCGGCCATGGCTTGGTCGATTGAACTTCACGTCTGAGGCTCTCACTTAATAAGGAGAGGGACCGGAAGCACACGGGCGGGAGGCCTGTGCCACGAGATGGGGAGGTTCATTCTGTGGGCAGCTCTTGGCGGCCCCCGCAACGGCCGCGACGACCGGCGGTAACATCCCGACTCATGAACTGCGGCTCCTGCAACTATCCTCTCTGGGGCATTCAAAGTCGGCTCTGCCCAGAGTGCGGGGCCAGTTTTCGCCCCTCCAGCTACGGCTTCCCCAAAAGCTCGGTTCGCTTCTGCTGCACCCACTGCGACCAGGACTACTACGGCACCTCCCCAGGCGGGCATCTCAGGCCCAGCGCCTTCACCTGTGTGCGGTGCGGGTCCCCCCAGCGCATGGACGAGATGACCGTCCGCCAACGCCCGGGATTCGAAAACGTCCTCGCAAATCCGATCGCCCAACTCTCAAACCCCTGGACCACCCGACGCGACCTCGGGCGGCTCAACGCCTGGAGCAAGACCTTGCTTCTCGGGCAGGCCACGCCGGTCAGGTTGCTCATGGTCACCCCGCCCAGCGCCGGAGGTGGCGTCAAGTTCCTCTGCTGCCTCCTGGCGCTGATCGCTTCCGTGCAGGCCCTCTCCTGTTTCGCCACGCTGGGGGTCGACGACGCCCTCTTCACGATGCTCCCCTGGGACGCCGCGCTGCTGCTGTTCGCCCTCCTCGGCCCCCTCTTGGCCGCCCTGCTCACTCACGGAGTGCTGCGGGCCATCGGGCGAGCCCCCCACGGCCTTGGGCGCACCGTCGACAGCGTGATGTACACCTCCGGCCCGCTCGTGCACGCCTGCGTACCAGTCCTCGGGATGCTCTGGTTACCCCTCGGGCTCTTGTGGTGGTCTGCGTTGGCCTCCGCGGGTCTGTGCGGCGCCCAGCGCGTCAGTCTTGGAACCGCCCGACTCAT
The DNA here is from genome assembly GCA_021732675.1 of Phycisphaerales bacterium. Lineage (GTDB taxonomy): Bacteria > Planctomycetota > Phycisphaerae > Phycisphaerales > UBA1924 > RI-211. The sequence goes on along the minus strand of JAKFUN010000004.1, from coordinate 5,822 downwards.
TACCGGCTTCATGCTCCTTCCTCCCGCCCTGGCTCTGCTAGCCTTGATATACACCGCCGTCAACCTGACGATCCAATACCGATGAACGCCATCTCTCACCCGTGAACTGCCGCAACTGCCAATATCCGCTGTGGGGAATCGCCGCCCGGCAGTGTCCGGAGTGCGGGGCGGGGTTTGTCCCATCAGAGTTTCGCTATCGGCGCGGCGGCGTGAAGTTTTGTTGTCCGCACTGCGACCAGGCGTATGTGGGGACGGATGAGGACGGGCTTCCGGAGCCGCGCGGGTTTGAGTGCGTGAGCTGCGCCCGGGCCATCACGCTGGATGAAATGACGGTCCGCCCGCGCCGAGAGGGGAAGGCCCAGAAGCCGCCTCTGAACGAAAACCCGTGGACCCAGCGCCGGCGGCTGGGCTTTGGGCGGGGGATGCGATTGACGGCGTATCTGGGCGCGGTTCGCCCGGCGGAGTTGTTGCGGGTGACGCGCCCGGGGGAGAGCGCGGGGATCAGCTTTCTGGTTTGCTTTCTGCTGCTTTGCTCGCTGCTGTGCATGTTGCCCATGTTCGCGTTGGTGGTGGCGGGTTCGGCTACCAGCCTGACGCGATTCAATCTTCGGGGCATGGTGGGACCCTTGGGGGTGATCACGCTGTTCTGCGTCGGGTTGGCGGCGGTCCCGTGTGTGATCGCGGCGATCATGGCCCTGGTGGGGCATCTGGTTCTCGCCGCCTCCGGCCCGCTGACATACGGCCTGCGGCGCACGATTCAAGCGATTGCGTTTTCGGCGGGTCCGATGACGGGGTGCATGCTGCCTTGCGTGGGGATTTACTGGTTTCCGGTCGGGCTGGTGTGGTGGGGAATCACGGCGGGGCTGGCGCTGTCGCAGGCCCATCGGGTCAGCGCCCTGCGGGCGACCGCCGCGATTCTCGCGGGGGTGCTGGTGTTGCTCTCTCCGTTGCTGGCGTATGCCATCGCGACCTCTGCCGCGGGCGACTGGGTGGAAGTGATTCAGCGCTTGATCTGACGGGTGGGAGCACGCCCGCGGAAAGGCGGGGGCGGCAGCGCCGAGAAGCCCCGGTGCATAAGGTGCTCGCGCCGCGGCGACCCGCCGTTGCCACTGAAGGAGCCGAGAATGTCCCGCCTGATCCGAATCGCCCTGGTCGCGTGGTCTGTGCTGGGCCTGGTCATGCTCGCGAGCGCCCAGGACGGAGCCTTGGTGTTTCAGGAGTTCAAGGGCAAGAGCGGTCCGACGCTCCGGTATGTGCTGCTCAAGCCCGCGCCGGGGGCGAAGGCGGCGCCGCTGCTGCTGGCCTTGCCGCCGGGGGATCAGAGCGAGGGCATGTGCCGGGTGGTGGTGGAAAAGTATTGGACGGTGCTCGCGAAGGCGGGGTGGACGGTGGTGTGCCCGGCGGCTCCGGCGGGTCGGCGGTTTCAAGCCGGCGACCATGACGCGCTGCTTGCGCTGGCTGCGGAGATCGCCAAGAAAGAACACGCCGAGAACGGGCTGGTACACCTGGGGGGGGTGAGCAACGGAGGCGTCTCGGCGGTGCTGCTGGCTTCCAGCCATGCGGACCGGTTCGCTTCGCTCACGCTCATGCCCGGGGCGGCGGACAAGAATCTGGCGGTGGCGAAGCTCAAGAGCCTCGCGAAGCTGCCGGCCAATCTCTTTGTGGGCGAGAAGGATGATCAATATTGGCACGCGGGTTCGAAGGCGATCGTGAGCGCCATCACTGGGGCCGGGGGGCATGCGACGCTCCGGGTTCTGCCGGGCCAGGGGCATGTGCTCGACTTGGCGGACGCAGAACTCATCGCCGCCTTTGATTCGCTGCGTCCGGGGGGCGCTAAGCACAACGACGAGGAGGCCGTCGCCAAGGCCCTGGACTCGCTGCACGACGCCGCGGCCAAGGCCGACGAGGCCCGGTACTTTGGCCTGTTTGTGCCGGGGGCGATCTTTTTGGGGACGGACCCTGGCGAGCGCTGGACGTCCGAGGCCTTTCACGACTGGGCCAAGCCGTACTTCTCCAGCGGCAGCGCCTGGACCTATACCCCGCGGGCGCGGCATATCTACTTTGCGCCGGGCAACGACGTTGCGTGGTTTGACGAAACCCTGGACAACGCCAAGCTAGGCGAATGCCGCGGGTCGGGGGTGCTGTTGCGGCAGGGCGGGCAGTGGAGGATCGCTCAGTACAACCTGAGCGTTCCGGTCCCGAATGACCTGATGGGGTCGGTGGTGGAGATGATCAAAGCCCGGCCAACCTCAAAGCCATGATGCCCGGGGCAGCCCGGCGCCGGGGCTTGATCAGCCGGAATCACATGTTGGCGAGTTGCTTGACGTTGCGGATGAACGTTGGGCGCTGTTCTTCGTCAAGCTGGCGCAGGGCTGCGAAGAAGAACTTGCGATGGTCTTCCTTCGAGGCTCCTTGGTCGGCTGCCTTGGCCAAGTTGGCGGCTACCTCGCGGAGCGCTCCCTGCTGCTTGGGCGTGAGCCTCAGCCCTTCGGTCAGGCGCCGATAGACTAACTCTCCGGACTCTTTGACACGTTCGTACGACGCCCGGATCTCGTTGCCCAGGCTCTTGAGGTTCACCTGGGCCCGGGCCCCGAAGCGTCCGGGGGTCGTGCCCTCGTCGGTGGTCATGGTTCCCCGATTATCTTCGACCGCCTTCCAGAAAGCCGCCAAGAACTGGTCAAAGACCTTTGCGTCTGCCTCGGGCAACGCCGCGTGGATTTGCTGCTGGAGTGTGCCCTTTTCGCGGAGCGGGGCGAGGGCTGTGAAGGCCTTCTGGAAGAGCGCGAGTTGATCGAGCCGGTTGCCGGTTCCCTTGGCAGTCGCGAGCTCGGTCAATAGCTGCAAATGGTCGATCACGAACTCATCGAGCAGACGGCGGCGGGTTGCCAGAATCTCCTGCGCCTTGGCCGCCCCGGCCCGTTGCTCGGGCGTCGCGTACTCCCCACCAAGGTTCAGCGCCTCAAACGCGGCTTCTTCGGGTGAAAACTCCGGGAGCACCACAGTGCCGTCAAAGTCGCGTCGAACGATCCCCGCCGTGCGTGGCCCCTCGGCGACGCGCGGGCCGGCCAGGGGCGCGGAAGGCGCTTCCGAAGCGCTTTGACTTTCCGTCGCTTGCCCAATGGCCACCCCCGACCCCAAGGCGAGCGATAGAAGACCGATCGGGAGATAGACCGAAGCTGAGTTTCGCATGACTGGCTCCTCTGAAGCGGCTCCGAGGGACAACGCGGGTTGGGGGTGTATATTGCCTCGCAATCATTGTTCGTCAGAGCGGGGGGGGCGTTTCAGCCTGGTTCGAAGGAGGCAGTGGTGTCTAGATCATCCGCGGCGATCGACGCCGCCATCAAACTCTTCCAGCAAGGCAACCCCGCCGGAGCCAAGGAGACCCTTCGCCGCCACCTGCAACGCGCTCCGGGCGACGCCCAAGCCCTCAAGCTTTTGGCGATGGTCCACGGTGCGCTGGAGGAAGATGACCAGGCTTTCTCGCACATTTTCCGGGCCGCGGCTCTTGCACCCAAGGACCCTGAAATCCAGTTCATGCTGGGCAATGTCTCGCTGATGGTGCGAAAGTACCAAGATGGGGCCAAGGCGTACGGGGCGGTGGTGGCGATGCAGCCGGCCAACACGTTGGCTTTGGACGGGTTGGCGAAGTGTCGGCTGAGTCTAGGGGACTATTCCGGCGCGATGGGGGCGTTTGAGCAGGCGATCGCCGCGGCCCCGACCGACCCCGACACGTACCACCGGCTGGGGACGGCGCTCGGGCTTATCGGTCGCATGGATGAAGCCCTGGCCGCGGTGCGGCGCGGGCTGGAGAGGATCCCCGACGACCCGGGTCTGCTGGAGTTTTTGGCGTACAACCAGAACTTTCCGGATGATGTTGACCCGATCGGGCACAAGGCAGATCACGCGCGGCTGGGTGCCATGATCGCCCGCATGGCCACCCGCCGGCCACCGAGTTTCGGCAACTCGAAGGACCCGGAGCGGCGGCTGCGGGTGGGGTTTGTGTCGAGCGATTTCAACTTTCACGCCTGCGCGTTTTTTCTTGAAAGCCCGCTGCGGAGTTTCGACCCCGCGAAGTTTGAGGTCTTCCTGTACTCGCGCAAGACCAAGGAAGACGAGTTCAGTGTGAGGTTCAGGGCGCTGGGGCAGTGGCGCGACGTTTCGGGGTGCGACAGCGACGAGTTTGCCGCGCGGGTGATGCAGGATCAGATTGACGTGTTGATTGAGTGCGGGGGGTGGACGGATCGCGAGTCGCTGCGGGCGATGGAGCCGCGCTGCGCGCCGGTACAGGCGACGTACCTGGGCTATCCGAATACGACCGGGGTGCCGTCGATGGACTATCGCATCATCGACGGGTGGACGGACCCACCCGGAAGCGAAGCGCACGGCACCGAGGTGCTGGCCCGCATGGCCTCGTGCTTTCTGTGCTTTCGCCCCTGGCGCGAGATGGCACCCTTCCCCGACTTTGAGCCACCCAGCGTGAGGGCGGGGGTGGTGACGTTTGGTTCGTTCAATCGGCCCATGAAGGTGGGGGCCCGGGCGATCGACACCTGGGCGCGGGTGCTTAAGGAGGTGCCCGGCAGCCGCCTGCTGATCAAGGTGCAGATCGCCAGCGAAGAAGTCGGGCCAGCGTTCATTTCGAAGTTCGAGAGGCACGGGGTGGAGGCGTCGCGGATCATCACGGCCGACTGGGTCAAGAAGCCCGGCGGGCACTTTCCTATGTACCGGCGGATGGACATTTCGCTGGACCCGTTCCCGTACAACGGCACCACCACCACCTGCGAGGCGCTGTGGATGGGCGTGCCGGTGATCGCGCTCGCGGGCGAGACGCACCGCGCGCGGGTGGGTGTGTCGCTGCTCAACGCGGTGGGCGTGCCGGAACTGATCGCCAAGGACGCGGACGACTACGTGCAACGAGCCGCGGCGCTGGCCCGCGACCCGGCGCGGCTGGCGGGGTATCACGCCACTCTGCGTCAACGCTTCGAGGCCTCGCCCCTGGTTGATGGCGTGCGATTTGCACGCGATTTTGAGGCGTGCGTGCGCGAGATGTGGCGAGGGTGGTGCGGTGGCGCCGCTCTGCAGAGCGCTGCGCGGGGCTGAGAGACACAGAACACCGCTCTGGAGAGCGGTGCCACCCAAGAAACTCAGCGCAGGAACATCATGCCCAACCAACTCCGCATCACCGACGTCTCCCCGCGCGATGGCCTGCAAAATGAGCCTCGCGCCATTGCCACGGCGGACAAGCTTCGGCTGGTCGAAGCCGTCGCCGCCACTGGCGTGGACGAGATCGAAGTTTCGAGCTTTGTGAGCAAGCAGTGGGTGCCTCAGTTAGGAGATGCGGCTGAGCTTTTCGCGCTTCTCGCCCCTCACGCAAAGTCTCTGCCCCTGCTCTCGGCGCTCGTGCCCAACGAAAAGGGCATGCGCTTCGCCCTCGAGGTGAATGCGAAGGCCGGGCGGGCGATCATCGGCAAGGTCGCGGTCTTCGCCGCGGCCAGCGAGAGCTTTTCCAAGAAGAACATCAACGCCAGCATCGCCGAATCACTCGAGCGATTCGTGCCGGTCATCGCGCTGGCCAAGCGGCACCAGTTGCTGGTTCGAGGCTACGTCTCTTGCGTCATCGCGTGCCCCTTCGAGGGGCCGATCGCCCCCGAGGCGGTCACGAGCGTGAGTCGCCGCTTGCTGGACATGGGTGTGGATGAGATTGATCTGGGCGACACGATCGGGGCGGCTACGCCCGAGACGACGCGAGCGCTGCTCGACGCGACGTTCGCGACGTGCCCGGAACTCCATGGCGGGTTGCAGGCCTCGCGCTTGCTGACGCTGCA
>JAKFUN010000263.1 GCA_021732675.1 Phycisphaerales bacterium | reverse complement strand
TTACAGGCCGGGGGTGCGCGAAGCGTGGGAGGGAGGGCTTGTCGCGGAACCTCGTTGATAGGCGTCGATCATTTTCTCGGCGATCTTTGGCCAGGTGAAGCGCGACAGGACCATGTCGCGCCCGCGTTGACCCATCGCGCGGGCTTCGGGAGTTGGCAGTCGCAGCACTGCGTCCAAAGCCGCGGCCGTCGGCTGCTCGCCCAACGTGACGACCTTTCCTGCCCCGCCTGAAGCGACTTCCGGAAAGTGGCACTGGTCGGAGATGACGACCGGAGTGCCGCAGGCCATGGCCTCGATGATCGCAACGCTGAAACCCTCTTGGCGACTGGGCAGGCAGAACACGGCCGCGTCTACAAAGGCAGCGAGTTTGTCGGCTGCGTAGAGCGGGCCGACCAGGTGAACGCGAGGCTGCACGCCCGCGCGCCCGATGAGGTCCTTGAGCGTCGCGACGTAGCCGTCGTCGGGCCCGGCGACCACCAGGCGCAACCCAGGATGACCGGTCGCGAGTTTCGCAAAGGCCCCCACCAGGTAGTCGAGGCCTTTTTTGAAGTGCACGCGCGACAGGAAGAGCACGTACGGGTCGGCCCCAAGCTCGGGGTGCTTGGCCCGAAACGCCCCGGGCGCGGGCAGCGGGCTCACCTCCGCCTCGAAGATGCCGTTGGGGATGATCTCGACGCGCGTGCCCAGTCGCAGGGGCATCAGTCCGGTCGCTTCATCCGGGTTGAGCACATGCAAAAACGCGGCGCGGCAGAGCATGGCCCGGTAGATCGCCAACAACGCCAGACGCTTTTTGGTGGTGTTGACAAAGCCCTGGCCGCGAATCGACCAAGGGTCGAGCATGCCATGCGGCGTGACCACGTAAGGCACCCGATGGGCCCGGGCCGCCCGGGCGGCGCGCACCAGCAACCCCTCCCACACCCCGTGCAGATGAATCGCGGAGACGCCGCCGAGATTGGCACCAAACCACGCCCGGGCGTTGGCTCCTCGAAACCTGGCGAGCCCCGGCCCTTCGGGGGCGATGGTGTGGAGCGTGACAGCGCTCATCCCCGGGATCGGCGCCAACGACGACGCAACGCGGGTCTGTGCCTCGGCTGAGGCGTAGCTCGCGATGGAGACCTCATGGCCAAGCGGCGCCTGAGCCGCGGCCAGGCGCGTGGCAACGGCGGGCGGGCCGCCGGTCTTGGGATCGAGGGTTTGAATGACGTGGAGGATGCGCATGAGATGGGGCGGATCATACCGGCGCGGCCTTGCTCGCTGTGGCCGCGTTACGACTCAACAACGGCACCACCCGGTCTCGCTACCCCAGTCGCGGACACCAGACATCCGTTCGCCGAGACCATGTGTGGGAGTTTACGCCCCCGCCATCGCCCCCTTGCGGCTCTCGTTCAGCAACCGCCTCAGCACCGTGTGCAAAACCCCGCCGTTGCGGTAGTATTCCGCTTCCACCGGCGTATCGATGCGGCAGCGGACCTTGAAGTTCTTCTTCTTGCCGTCGGGCGAGGTGGCCGTCACAGCAATCTCGCAGCGAGGTTCCATCAGGCCTGCATCCGGGCCGCTCGTTGCCACCGGCAGGTCGATGTCAAAGCTCTCTTCGCCCGTCAGGCCCAGGCTCGCGGCGCTTTGCCCCTCAAGGAAGTTCAGCGGCAGCACGCCCATGCCCACCAGATTGGAGCGATGGATTCGCTCGAAGCTCTCGGAGATGACGGCGCGGACGCCCAGCAGCAGGGTGCCCTTGGCCGCCCAGTCGCGGCTTGAGCCCATGCCGTAGTCCTTGCCCGCCAGCACGACCAGGGGCGTGCCGTCTTTCTTGTAGTTCATGGCGGCGTTGTAGATGAAGTCGATCTTGCCCGCGCCGGCCTTGGACATGTCGCGGGTGTAGCCGCCTTCTTTGATCTTGCCCGCGTCGGTCGCGAGCTTGTTCTTGATGCGCGTGTTGGCGTAGGTGCCGCGGGTCATGATGCGGTCGTTGCCTCGCCGGCTGCCGTAGCTGTTGAAGTCGGCCTTTTTCACACCCAGGCTCTTGAGGTAATCACCTGCGGGGCTCTTCTCGGCGATGTCGCCAGCGGGCGAAATGTGGTCGGTGGTCACGCTGTCGCCCAGGAAGGCGAGCACGCGGGCACCCTTGATGTTGGTGGGCACGCCGGGCTTGTCGCTCATGGCGGTGAAGTAGGGCGGGTTTTGGATGTACGTGGAACCTGCCTGCCAGCCATACTGCTCACTCTCAGAAACGCCCACCGCGTTCCACTGCGGATTGCCGGTGAAGACGTTGGCATACTGCGTGCGGAACTGCTCGGGCGTCAGGCACATCGCCTTGGTGTCGAGGACTTCCTTCTGCGTGGGCCAGATGTCCTTCAAGAAGACCGGCTTCCCGTCCTTGTCCGTGCCCAGGGGCTCGGTCGCCAGGTCGATGGCCGTGGAGCCGGCGATGGCGTAGGCCACCACCAGAGGCGGGCTGGCCAGGTAGTTGGCCTTCACGCTCTGGTGCACGCGGCCTTCAAAGTTGCGGTTGCCGCTGAGGACGGAGGAGACGCACAGGTCCCCTTCCTTGATCGCGGCTTCAATTTCCTCGGGCAACGGCCCCGAGTTGCCAATGCAGGTCGTACACCCGTAGCCCACGGTGTTAAAGCCCAGGGCGTTGAGGTCTTCGGTGAGCCCGGCCTTGTTGTAATACTCGGTGACGACCTTGGAGCCGGGGGCCAGGCTGGTCTTGACCCAGGGCTTGCGGGTGAGACCCTTTTCGCGGGCCTTGCGGGCCACCAGACCGGCGGCGATCATGACATCCGGGTTGCTGGTGTTGGTGCAACTGGTGATGGCCGCGATGACCACGGCCCCGTGGGTGATCTTGGCTTCTTTGGTGGCACTGCTCTCCAGAGCAGTGTCCGCACCGGTCTGGAGACCGGTGCCACCGAGCTTCACGGTGCCGAAGCTGCCGAAGATCTTGTCGGCGGGCATGCCAAACCCAGAGTTCCCCACCGGCGCACCCAAGGCCTTCAGGAACTCGCTCTTGATGTTCTTGAGTTCAACGCGATCCTGCGGGCGTTTTGGCCCGGCTAGGCTCGGCTGCACCGTGCTCATGTCCAGCTCCAGCACGTCCGTGAACTCCGGTTCGGGCGTGCCGGGCGTCCAGAAGAGGCCATTGGCCTTGGCGTAGGCCTCGACCAAGGCGAGCGTGGCGTCATCGCGCCCAGTGAACTTCATGTAGTCCAGCGTCGCCTGATCGATGGGGAAGAAGCCCATCGTCGCGCCATATTCAGGGGCCATGTTGGCGATCGTCGCGCGATCGGGCACTGTCATGCCCGCCAACCCATCGCCAAAGAACTCGACGAATTTGTCGACGACACCCTTCTTGCGAAGCATTTGCGTGACGGTGAGTACCAGGTCGGTGGCGGTCGTCCCCTCGGGCAGTTTGCCCTTGAGGCGGAAGCCGATCACCTCGGGGGTGAGCATGTAGATGGGCTGGCCGAGCATCACGGCCTCGGCCTCGATGCCGCCCACGCCCCAGCCGACGACGCCCAGGCCATTAATCATGGTGGTGTGGCTGTCGGTGCCGACGCAGGAGTCGGGGTAGACCTCGGTCTGACCATCCTTGTCGCGCTTGAGGACGCCGCTGGCGAGGTATTCGAGGTTCACCTGGTGCACGATGCCCGTCGCGGGCGGCACACAGGTGAAGTTGTTCAGGCTCTGCTGCCCCCACTTCAGGAACTCGTAACGCTCGTTGTTGCGCTCGAACTCCTTGCCCGCGTTGATGGTCAGCGCCTGCGCACTCCCAAACGCGTCGACCTGCACGCTGTGATCGATGACCAGATCGCACTTTACCAGCGGGTTGATCGCCTTGGGGTCGCCCCCCAGCGCCTTCATGGCGTCGCGCATGGCCGCCAGGTCCACCACGCAGGGCACGCCGGTAAAGTCCTGCAACACCACCCGCCCGGGCATGAACGGGATTTCTTCCTTCAACGGCGCCTTGGCGTTCCAGTTGGCCAACCCCGACACATCATCCGCCGTCACGATGAACCCATCCAGGTTCCTCAGCATGCTCTCCAGCAGCACCTTGATCGAGTAGGGCAGCGTGCTGACCTTTCCAATCCCCTTCGCGGCCAACGCGTTGAGGTCGAAGTAGGTGTACGAGCCGTGCTTGGTGGTCAGGGTCTTGCGGGCAGCAAACGGGTCGGGTCGAGACATGGCAACCTCCTAAGGGCACGATTCGGACACGCGTGGCACAATCAACTCCGGCGACAGAACCCTTCAGATTCCGCCCTCACGCAAACGTAGCACCATATCGGCATGAACCGAATCGATGTCTTTGTCACGATCAATCAAAAATATTGATAGACAACCCCACCGGCCGAGGGTGTGAACACGCCGATCTCAAGATTCTCCGGCGCCTCATCCCGGGCGCGGCGTCCATCCGGCCCTAGTGCCCATCACCCAGTCCCTGGTGCCTTCGCCTCACGGGCACGTCCCGCCCGCCACCACGTTCAGCAGTGCGTCGATGTCGATCTGATCTGCGTTGCCATCGCGATTAAAGTCAGGGTCGATGCCCGTGGTGTTTTCGCCCCCCGCCACCACGTTGATCAGGTAGTCGATGTCGATCTGGTCGGCGTTTCCATCCTGGTTGACGTCGGGGTCGCACGGCACGATCACCACTGGGTCCAAGGGCACACGGATGAGGGCCTCCCCAAGGCTCGTGTCGATCCCGCCGCAGTTGGCGGCGTCGTTACCTCGCAACTGCACCACCACGTACACAAACCCGTCATCACCTAGAAACCCGTGATAGGGCTTCACATCCCGCACGTAGACCGCGTCATCAAAGAGCCCGTTGTTGTCCAGGTCGACCGGGTCGTTGCCCCGCAGAATGACGCGATTGCCGTTGAGCACCAGCGCGAAGGTCTCCAGCCCGCTTCCGCTGGTGAAGCCGCCCACCACGCTGTTGCCCAGGCGATCGCCCAGCGCGAGTAGGAAGGTGTTGGGGGCGCCGTCGGGACGAGTCCACAACGGGCTCTCGCCCGGGGCGATCTGGCTGGCCGACTGGGCGATCGGAAAACCGTTGCGCAAGACCCAGTCGAGGCCGCTCTCGCTTCCTCCGATGCAGAAGCTGGTCCCGTCGGACTCCATCGAAAGGGCGACAAACGGAGTGGTGTCGCGGGCGGGGGAGAAAATCCCCGTTCCCGAAACCAGCGCATTTTCTTGAACAATCACGGTGTTGTCGTTGATCGCCACCCGATCCATCCCGCCCGGCGGGGGGGAGTTTGGAGACGCATTGATCGTCGCGGCCAACGCCCAGCGCGACGCAAAGGCGTCGGGGAAGAACCCCAGGCCCGGCGACGTCCCCGCGTCAAACGACTTGTAGCTGAAGGTTCCCCCCAGCGTCTGGCCCAGGGGCACCGTCAGACCCTTGCGCTGCACCAGTTGGGTGCCGTCGGCGATAAAGATCCCCTGGTCGTTCGACGCAGTGACGCCAGTGCCTGCCAGCGAAGCGAAGAAGCTCGTCGAGCCGTCGGCGCGCATGGTGGCGCTCCCGCGCGATGAGCCGTAGATCGCGCCGGGCCCGACCGCCGGCGCGGGCGAACCCTCTTGCATTACCAGACGAAACCCCGACCCGTCCCAGGCCACGACATAGCCATCGGTGGTGGTGTCGACTCGCGCATCCAGCCCCGAAAAAACAAACTGCCCGGCGTCGTTGATTCCTTGCACCGGGTCAAACGATCCGAAGGGTCGAAACGTCCCCGCGGGGGAGGTGGGCAGCAGCGGGAACGTTCCTTCCCGCGCCACCATCTGAAACAGCGTGCCTGTTCCCGCCAGCAGCATCGCGTCCGAAGCGCCCGGCGCATCGGTGTCGGCGTGCATGATCCAGCGCGAGCCGCTCTCGCTCTTGAAGGGGCGGCCAAAGCCCCCGACGCTCGAGAAACGCACCCCGCTCAGCCCGGGAACCAGCGATGTCGGACTGGAACTCAGCGTACTGAGCACGCCTCGCACGGGCGAGGCGCCAGGAGGCGTGCCGGCGATGATGGTGGTAAGGGCAAGATCGCTGTTGGAGGCGACCGGATCGGCGAGCGTTCCCAGGGAGGAGAGTGTCAGCAGGTTGGGCCCTGGGGTGGTGGCGACCACGCTGAGGGAGAGGCTTTGTGATTGCCCCGGCGTCAGCGCCACGGGCCCGAAGAGATAGTTAGAGCCGCTGCCGGAGAGGGGGGCGGTCGAAGATAGAAACTGTGCCCCCGCGGGAAGGGTGATGGCCATTTGCGCCCCCGGCTCGGCGTCGGGCCCTTGATTCGTGAACTGGATCGTGTACGTCACCGCTTCGCCGCTACGGCGGACGCACGGTCCCGGGCCCTGCGCGCTGATCGCCAGGTCGGCTTGCGGGGGCCTGACGGTCGTGGTCACCACCACGCTGTTGTTGAACTGGTTGGGGTCAAACTGGGTGGAGGTGACGCTGGGGGTAAAGCTGAGCACGTCGGCCCCGCTGGTGGCGACCCGGAGCGTCAGCGTGCTGGTCGCTCCCGATGCCAGATCGCCCAGCGCCGCCGAGTACTGCCCGCTCACGACTACGCCAGGGGGCGACGCGGCGGAGAGCGTGACGCCCGGGGGCAGCGAGCCGCTCACCACGACCGAAGTCGCGCTGGAAGGTCCCGTGTTCTGCACTTGCAGCGTGTAGGTCAGCAGCCCGCCCGGGGGGATGACCGGATCGGGTGCGTCCGTGCAGGTCAGCGCGATATCCGCCGACGGTCCAGCCTGAAACATCCCCGGTGCCCAGGCAGCCCCGCAGTTGACCGCCCCATTGGTGGACGTGAAGGGCGAGGGGATCGAAGCCAGGTAGCGGCTGGTCGCAAGGTCGTAGACGTAGATCGGCTGTGCACCGACGTCGTTGACCAAGTACAAACGCCCGCCTCCCGCCGCTAGCCCGTCGACGTCGAACTCCCCGGCCGGGTAGATGCTCAGCAGCGTAAAGGTCGGGTCGGAAAGCGGCTTGTTGATTCGATAGAGGCCTCGTCCGGGGATGAGGGTCGTGATGGTTGAATCATTACATCCGTAAAACGCGTCGCTGGCGGAGTCGTAGTCAAACCCGCCAAAGTCCTGGGCAGAGGACAGAAAGACCCGCGTCAGGGCCGCGTTGGTGACGTTGATTTCGTAGATCCCGTCTGACCCGCGCCCGTACAGCTTGCGGGCCTGGGTGTCGTACGCCAGACCGGTCATCGACGGGCTCACCCCGCCGATCAGCACGGGAGTGAGCTGACCCTGGTTTTGATAGGCCGCGCGATAAATCTGCGTGCCGCTCGACCAGTACAAAACCCTCCCCACTTCGTCCGCCGCCACCGCCGCGCACAGGGCGGCTCCACCGGTGACCAAGGTCCGTGGGGGGCTATTCCCTGAGACGTCAACCATGTAGATCACCGACCCAAGCTGGTCATTGCCGCACACCAACTGTGCGCGAGCCTGCGTACACCCGATGGCGAAGGCCATCACCAATCCCAAGCCCAGCTTCACAAATGATGCCATGTGCACAATCTCGCGGTGGCGACGCAGAGCGTCTTGTATTGGTCCAAGGGCGCGGCACGCAACCCAGGCGCCCCATCCCGCGGCTCGCCCGAATCGCCCAAGTGTTTCGTAACTCCCGTCCAGCCAGCAGTGTAGAAGATTATCCCGCCAGGTAAAGGAAAAATCAGCCCGCTATCGGACCGACCGGGCAGGGTTCGTCCTCCATTCCGCGATCGGGGCGAATTTGAAGGTTTTTTCACTTGAATTAATCGGACTTTTGTGGAACGGTGTAGGGGTCGAGCCTCGCATGGTGAGGCACCCCGAAAAGGTCAGCGGATCTGAGGGTGCCCTTGCGCGGATTTAGGCAACCCGGGCGAGCCGGATAGCCAGGGAGCGATCTTGAGTCACGGTGAAACACATTCGGGGCAGCGCCGCAACACCCGGCTGGAAAAGGTCTGGGTTGCGGCGGTCGCGGCGGGTCTGCTCGCGGCGTCAATCGCCTCGGGGGGCATCGGCACCACCGTGCTTGATTTTTTCATTCCCGGCTCGCAGCCCAACAGCCTGCCCGTGCGCCTGGCCTCCTCCAGCGGCTGCCAGAGTTGTCACGCCAACTATGGCCAGGGCGACGCTGAGCCTCACACCGGCTGGTCGCACACCATGATGGGCCAGGCCGCCCGCGACCCGATCTTCTACGCCTGCCTGGCCGTCGCCAATCAGGATGCCAGCTTCGCGGGCGAACTGTGCTTGCGCTGTCACACCCCGCAGGGTTGGCTGGGCGGGCGCAGCAGCGACCCCAGCGGGGGCGCGATCACCGGGACCGACTTCCAGGGCGTTGGGTGCTCGGTCTGTCACCGAATGGTCAACCCGACCTATGTGCCGGGACAGAGCCCGTCGGTCGACCAATCCATCCTCGCGGCGTTGCCCTTCCCCCCCACCAACCCGCACAGCGGGTCGTTCGTGATGGACCCCCAGGACCGCCGCCGCGGGCCATACGCCCTCTCGACGAACCCTCACCAGTGGTTGCAGTCCCCGTTCCATCGCTCCTCGGCCATGTGCGCCACCTGCCATGACGTCAGCAACCCGATCTACTCGCGCCAGTCCGATGACTCATATCTGCTGGGGACCCTCAACTCACGCGACCTCGCCGGGGACAAGTTCACCCAGTTTCCGGTGGAACGCACCTACAGCGAATGGGCCAATAGCCTCTTCGCGCAAGGGCCGGTCGATCTGCAAGGCCGCTTCGGGGGGAACAACCCGCTCGTGTCGACCTGTCAGGATTGCCACATGCCCAAGACCCAGGGATATGGAGCCAACCCGACCAACGGCGCCGAGCTTCGCGCCGACCTGCCCCAGCATCTCTTCAACGGCGCCAACACCTGGGTGCTGCGGGCGGTGAACGCCTTGTACCCGGCTTCGGAAACGGGAATGACCCCCGCCGGGATCTACGCGTCGATTGCGCGGGCCCAGGGCATGCTCGCCGCGGCTTCGGACCTGCAACTTTTCAGCGACGGCGCGACCCTCACCACCCGGGTCATCAACATGACCGGTCACAAGCTCCCCACCGGCTATTCCGAAGGCAGACGTATCTGGGTCAATGTGCGGTTTTTCGACACTGCGGGCGCCCTGCTCGCCGAGCGGGGCCACTACGACGCGGCCAGCGCCACCCTGACCGAGACCGACACCAAGGTCTACCGGGGCGATTCGGGGGTTGACGAAGTGATCGCCGCGCAGACCGGGCTTGCTCCCGGGCCGGGCTTTCACTTCGCCCTCAACAACAAGTGGTTTTTCGACAATCGCATCCCCCCGATGGGATTCACGAACGCCGGCTTCGCGTCCGTGCAAGCCTCGCCGGTCGGCTACGCCTACGCCGACGGGCAATACTGGGACGACACGGCCTTCGTCATTCCCCCGGGCTCGGCCCGGGCACAGGTCCAGGTCTATCACCAACTCACCAGCAAGGAATACATCGAGTTTCTCCGCGATCAGAACACCACCAATGACGCGGGGTTGCTCGCCTACAACCAATGGGCCCAGTGGGGCAAGAGCCCGCCCACGCTCATGGACGAAAAGTCGATCGACATCCTGCCCCCGTGCTACGCCGACTTCAACAGCGACGGCAACTTCGACGCCGGCGACATCGACGCCTTGATCGATGTCATCGCCGGCGGCGCGACCCAGGTCCAGGGGGACCCGGACATCAATCGCGATGGCAACGTGGACCAGGCGGACATCGATCTGGCGATCGACATCATCGTCGGGGGGAACTGCCCGTTTTAGCAGTGTGCATGCCGCGTCCGACACGCCCGCGGGGCTGAGTCGTCGCAGACGCTTGAGTTTGGATCGGGGCAACGCCCCAAGAGAGCAGCGCCGGGGCCCTGGGCCCATCGGCCAAAGGAGTTTGAGATGAGCCGTTTCATGCTGGAGCGAGGGTGTTTGGGCGTGGTGGGGATGCTGGTGGCGTGCGCGGGGGTGCCGCTCGCGGCCCAGGCCCAGCAAGTCGCGACGACCCGGGTCGCGTCGGGGTTGTCCGGCCCGGTCTTTGTCACCTCTCCTGTGGGGGACAACAACCGCTTGTTCGTCATCGAGCAGCGCTCCGGCACCACCGGACGCATCCGCATCATCAACATCCCCGCCAACACCGTGAACTCGACCTTCTTCTTCACCATTTCGCCGGTGGCAACCGGTGGCGAGCAGGGGCTCTTGGGCCTGGCCTTCCACCCCAACTTCCTCCAGAACGGCTACTTCTACGTCAACTACACCCGCTCCGCCCAGGCCGGCGTCAGCGCCGGCAGCACGATCATCGCCCGCTATCGCGCCAACGCCCCCTTCGCCACCAGCACCAGCGCGGACCTTACCTCGGGTCAGATCCTCCTCGAAATCCCCCAGCCTGACTCTAACCACAACGGCGGGTGGATCGCCTTTGGCCCCGACGGCAACCTCTACATCGCCACCGGCGACGGCGGGTGCGCCAACGACAACAACTGCGGCGGCGGTGCCCCCAGCGTCAACCCCCCGGGCCACACCCCCAACACCGGCAACGCCCAGGACGTCACCAACAACCTGCTGGGCAAAATCCTCCGCCTTGACGTCGACGGGCCCGACAACATCCCCGGCAACGCCGACGATGCCGATCCCTCCACCCAGCGACCCTATCGCACCCCCGCCACCAACCCCTTCAACGGCACCAACGGCGATCGCGAGATCTTCGCCTACGGCCTGCGCAACCCCTGGCGCGACAGCTTCGATCGCCAAACCGGCGACCTCTGGATCGCTGACGTCGGTCAGGGCGCTCGCGAAGAAATCAACTTCGTGCCCGCCACCCTCGGCGCCGGCTGGAACTTCGGCTGGCGCTGCCTGGAAGGCACCCGCAACACCGGGCTTTCCGGCTGCAACCCCAACGACGCCTCGCTCTTCGGCCCCATCCTCGAATACGGGCACAGCGAGAGCATCGCCCCCACGTTCCTTACCGGTTGCTCCATCACCGGGGGCTATGTGTATCGGGGCTCCGCCATCCCCTGTCTGCGAGGCAACTACATCTTCGCCGACTACTGCGCCAGCGCGATCTTTAGCTTCCGCCGCTCCCCCACCGGGCCCCTCATCAACGTCGTCAACCGCTCCGCCGAACTCGCCCCCGGCAACGGGCAGGCCATCCAGGGAATCACCAGCTTCGGCGAAGACAATCGGGGCGAACTCTACATCTGCGACCAGAACGGGGGCGAGATCTTCAAGATCATCCCCAACGCCGCCAACCAAGGCCCCGACTGCAACGGCAATGGCGTCCCCGACTCCTGTGAGATCGCCAACGGCGACATCGCCGACGCCAACGCCAACGGCGTCCCCGACTCCTGCGAGTGCGACTCGGACCTGAACAACGATGGCAACTCCGACCAGGGAGACATCGACTACCTCATCAACGTCATCGCCGGCGGCTCCAACACCACCGGCATCGACCCCGACTTCAATCGTGACGGCAACGCCGATCAGGGCGACATCGACGCGCTCATCAACGTCGTCGCCGGTGGGGCGTGTCCGTAAGGGAAGGCACCAGGCACCAGGCACTAGGCACTAGGCACAAGGGTTGAGCCAGTTCGTGGCCCCTCTCTCTCCGAGAGGGGCCGCTTTGTTTTTGCGGGAGATGTGTTGTACTACGAGCCCGAAGCGCCAGCGCGGGTCTCTACTGCGACTGGGCACAACGGGAACCATCGCTGGCGCCTCAGGCTCATGAAGTCCTACGCGTGCACGCCCAGCTTGGCCAGCAGCGCCTCGCGCACCGTTTTCGCGTCGGCCTTGCCCCCCGCGAGCTTCATGACTTCGCCCACGAGCCTGCCCACGGCCTGGACCTTGCCCCCCCGCACATCCTCCGCCACCTTTGCGTTGGCGGCCAGCACAGCGTCGATCCACCCGGCCAGGGCCGCGTCATCCCGCACCACCAGCAGGCCGCGATCGGCCGCAACGCTCCGCGCATCCGTCGCGCCATCGCACAACCCGGCGAAGACCACCTCCACCGCCTGGTTGTTGATCTCACCCTTCTCGCGCAGCAGCACCAGCTCTGCCAAAGCTGCGGGCGAAACGCCAAGTGCGTGCATGGGCTTACCCAGCTCGTTGGCCCGCCTGGCCCCCGCCTGCAACAGCACGTTGGCCGCCGCCTTGCCCGCCCGCGGGCGCGTGACGCCC
>JAKFUN010000114.1 GCA_021732675.1 Phycisphaerales bacterium | reverse complement strand
GGGGTCGCTAAAGATGGAGCCGCAACCGTTGGAGACGGTGCAGCGATAGACGCCGAAGCTGGCGTCGGAGGCGAGCACGAGGGTGTCGGTGGCGGCGCTGGGGTTGGCAGAAGTGTCGAGGGGTGAGCCATTGACCAACCAGCGATAGGCGACCGACCCCTCGCTCGCAGCGGCGACATGGAACGAAGCGCCGTAGCCGATGCATGTGGTGGAGTTGGTGGGCTGCTGAATGATGGTGGGAGGGTTGCCGGTGAAGACGGCGTGGGCGATGCCGTAGGAGACGGTGTTGCCGGAGCGGGAGAACTGGCCGGCGGCGTAGATGCTGCCATCAGGGGCAGGAATCAACGCCGAGACCTGGTTGCCGGGGAGACCATCGCCGATTGGGTGCCAGGCAGTGCCGTCCCAGCGGGCGATGTTGCTGGCAGCGATGTCGCCGATTGAGTTAAACTTGGCCCCGACGATGATGTCGCCGTTGTCGCGGCATATTACCGAGCCAATGAACGCCGGGCCAGTGAACGACGTGTTTACATAAAAACTACTGTCGGGGATCTGCGTCACAGTCTCCCAGCGGCCGTTACGCCACTCGCGGATTTGCCGGACCGATGAGCTGGGATTGCCTCGCGGATTCCCGGATGCCACGACGCGGCCGCTGGGCAGCGGGCAGAGTGTCATGCGGTTCGCAAGATCGAGATCTCCCATCGCGTGCCAGGATGTGCCATCCCATCGGGCGATGCCGTTGACGGGCACGCCGTCGATGGAAACGATGTCAGCACACACCAGCAGGTCTCCATTGGCCGCGGCTCCGAGCTCGATGTGATAGTTTGAAGTGCCCTGTCGCCAGACGATAGACGAGCACATATCGAGCCAAGCCTGGCCATTCCACCTTGCCAGGGAATGTACGGGCTGATTATTGATTGAGGACAAGGAAAGGGAGGCAACGACGAGATCCCCGTTTGCCAGTCCAATCATCGATGCATCACCCAAAGTGTGATATGTGGGTACTGTCCCGCCGATGGCACCAATAAAGGTCCACGAGTCGGAGGCCGTTCGATAGTAAATCCGATCACCCTGGGTCGCGGCCATTGCCCCGTTGCTCAGCGCAGCGATGGCAGAAATGTAGTTGACGTAGCCGCCCTCGAACGGTGGGCGATCAAACGGAAGCTCGGTCCAGCCGTCGCCGGTCCGGCTCACGTACACGCGAGAATGTTTGGAGTCAATGGCGGCGATCGCGCCATCGCTCAGCCGTGCAATGGCGCTGGGAAAGAATGTTGCGCCGAGATCTCTGAGCGGTCGCAGTGCGCCGTCGGAAAACTTCGCGGGCTGCCCCGTCCGTATCAGCGGATAGAACTCAGGGTACGGGTTCCGAGCACTGGTGTTTAACCCAGAAGCGATGAAGGCACCTCCCGCGAGTATCACACCCGCAGAGGGTTGAATGAGGCAAAACACATCGTCGGACATCGGGTAGCTGTGCACCGTACCGGCGACATCAATTCTCAGTTGAGGCCAAAAGGAGAACCCCGGAGCCCCAAAGGCGGTGTTGCTGGTGCAAAGGTGGCCTTCATCTGTTACAAGCACTGAGGTGAAGTACGATTGGCCGCTCAGGACGGATGACAAGCCCTGCGCGTTCCATCGCAGAATCGCCGGGAATCCTGTATGTCCGCATGCAAAGAGCACAGAGTTTGCATCGTAGAACATTGGGCCATTATAAAAATTGGCCGAGTCGCGAAGATGCCACTCGCCCTCGCTCCAACTAAAAAGGGACCCACTTGCTAGGGAGAGATCTCCCGTGGTCGGATCTGCTGTGAGCCCGTAGGCGCTTCCAGTCACAGACCCAAAAGCCGACCAGGATTGGCCGTCCCACTTTGCGACGGCCCCGGTGTTTACGCCGCCGGCGCTGCGAAAATTCCCAGCCGCCAGGAGCAGGTTATCAAATACAGCGAGGCCACTGACTACCGTGGTTCCTGTCGTGTTGCTATCAATGCCAGTGCCTATCGAAAACCACTGTGCCCCGTCCCATGCGGCGATATGGCTTGCCGGGGAGCCTCCGGCGGAGGAGAAGTCGCCGCCCACGGCGACGCGTCCGTCCGGCGTGAGGACAATGGCCGTGATTTTTCCATTCACACCCGCACCCAGGGCCATAAAGTCTTCGCTCTCGGGGTTCCACCACGCAATGTTGTTGGCGACCACGCTTCCGGCGACTGCGAAACTTCCCCCCATCAGCACGCCCTCGGGCAGTGGTCCGGGGCCGTCGGGGTCCCACTTGGCCATGGCGTAGACGGTGCCGTCGACGCCGCTGGGGCCCATGGTGGGAACCCAGGTTCCGTCGCAAGACTGAGCTCGCGCGCCCGTAGCAGCGCAGGCCAACGTCAGCACTGCGAGGGCGCGGAAGAGCGAGCCCGTGCGACGTTGCCCGGCATTTTCCCCGCGAGTGTGAGACGGCATCGGTGTGGCTCCTGGGAGGATCAGCGACGACTAGGCGGATTAGAGCAATCGGGTCTGGACGAGTCCCAGGGTAACAACTGGGCTTGTCTATGGGAAGGAAAAAAAGCCAACGACCCGAGTGGGACCGATAGTCATACGCGGAGAGCCCCATCAGGGTTGCAAACCGCCGCCAAGCCCGAGCCCGCTCAGTGCGGCGTTGTCTTGGGGGGCAGAGAATTACCGCCGTCCCCAACTTGGCCGTAGGACGTATGGACACTCTCCCCCCGCAATGACGAAAATCCGAAGGTCTTCGAGAGAGACGGCACTTTGTGGCTAGGAACCACAAGGGCTTTGTGATGAGGTTGACACGGTCTTGCCGCGATAGACGGACGCTTGACGAAGCCGCGAAAAGGGGTTTGTCAGGGTGTGGCGCAAAGTCTGACCGCTCGCGGGGCGGCTAGCCGATAATGCGGGACGTATGGCAGACTCGAAGCGACGCAGTGGCGGCCCGACCGTGGCCGTTTGGGCCGGGTACATCGTTCTCTTGGCTGGTTGGGCCTTTGTGCTCGCCAGCCTGATCGGTTTTCACCGCGCGGACCCGCCCGGGCACGGGGTGTGGCCCCCCAACCATCCGGTGGCGAACTGGTGCGGCCCTTTGGGCGCAACGGTGGCGTACACGCTTTTCAAGCTCTTGGGCTTGGGGGCGTGGACCTTGGTCAGCCTCTTTGGTCTGGGCCTGCTTTGGTCGGCCGCCGGCGCCACGGTTCGGGATGGCCTGACCCGCCTGATTGGCCTGGTGCTTCTCTCGTGCGCGGTCGCCGGGCTGCAGGCCCATCTCTTCTTGGGCTCTGGCCCACTGCCGGATCTGCCCGGCGGGCTGGTCGGCACGGTGGGGGCGGATCAGTTGCAGCAGCGTTTCGGCGGGCTGGGTGCCACGCTGATCCTCGGCGGGGGATTGCTGATTGGGGCGCTGGTGGCCATGGACGAGTGGGTGCTGGCGCTCATGGGCTGGGGTTGGATCTTCGCGCGCGAGCGCGGGTTGCCCGCGGCCAAGGTTGTGGGGGTCGCGGCTGGCGAAGCCGCCCTCACCGTTGGGGCAGAAGCCGCCAAAGCCGGAGGCGGGGCCTTGGGCGGGCTGTGGGGACGGATTTTCTCGAAGAAGAAGCGTCGCCCGCGTGAGAACGATGTGGATGATGACGCCCCGGGACGCCGGGCGGGCAGCGCCAAGCGGGCCAAGAAGCAAACTGTGGAGGCCGACATCGCCGATCCTGATCTGGAAATGACCGGGCCTGGGATCATCGAAACCAAGCCGACCAAGGGGGCCAAGAAGGCCGCGATTGACGAAGCCACCATCGAGCCCGAACTCGACGAGGACATGGAACCAGCCCAAGGATCGTCCGACCCCTCAGCCTCAGACGAGCCAGCGGTCTCCTCGACGACGCCCGACGCGAGCGACGATGAGGAAGATGATGACGGCCCTGGGGCCCCGCAGGTTTACTCCGAAGACGCCCTACGCGAGAAGATCGCCAAACTGCCGGTGGTCTTTGGGCAGCGCAACAAGCACGTTGCCAACGCCGAGGATTTGGCATTGTTGCGCGGGTCCGAGGCCGAGGTGGCAACGCCCGCAGCCGGTGAGGCAGCTGCCGCGCCCAAGCCGTATCAGTTCCCTGGGCTCGATTTGCTCGAAAACCCCGAAGAAAACTTCAATGCCAAGCTCGAGGAGTACGTTCGCGATCAGGCGACGGCCTTGGAGTCTGCCCTCAAGCAGTATCGAATCGACGGCGAGGTGGTGGGGATCGAATCCGGCCCGGTGATCACGCTGTTTGATGTGCGACTGGCCCCGGGCACCAAGGTCGCGGCTCTGTCGGCGGTGTCGAGCGACATCGCGCGGGCCCTCAAGGCCGTCAACATCCGCATCGTGCCCAACCAGGTGGGGCGCGACACGGTGGGCGTAGAAGTGCCCAACGCCACCAAGGAAAAGGTGCGGCTCAAGGAGCTGATGGGCAAGACTGAGAAGTTCAACACCATGAAGCTGCCGATGTTCCTGGGCAAGGACGCCAGCGGCGAGCCACTCATCGAAGACCTGACCAAGATGCCCCACATGCTCATCGCCGGCACCACCGGTTCCGGCAAGAGCGTGTGCATGAACACCATCATCATGGGTTTTTTGTATACCAAGAAGCCCAGCGAGCTCAAGCTGGTTCTGGTCGACCCCAAGATGGTCGAGATGAGCCAGTTCAAGGACATCCCGCACCTGATGTGCCCGGTGGTGACCGAGATGAGCAAGGCCGCGGCGATTCTGGAGTGGGCCACCACCAAGATGGACGAACGCTACGAGTTGCTCGCCGAGGCGGGCTGCCGCGATATCGCAAGCTACAACGACCTCTCCTGGGACGATCTCAAGGAGCGGATGAACCCCAAGACGCCTGAGGAAGAAGCCCGCATCCCCCGCAAGCTGCCCTACATGGTCTTCATCATCGACGAGTTGGCCGACCTGATGATGACCAACAAAGAGGTCGAAGGCTTCATCATCCGCATTGCTCAGAAGGCCCGCGCCGTGGGCATCCACCTCATTCTCGCCACCCAGCGCCCGCAGGCCAACGTCGTGACCGGACTCATCAAGAGCAACATGCCCTGCCGCATCGCGTTCAAAGTCGCCAGCGGGATGGACAGCCGCATTGTCTTGGACCAAAAAGGCGGCGAGCTTCTTCTGGGCTACGGCGACATGCTGATTCTGTCGCCTCGATCGAGCAAGATGAACCGGGCCCAAGGGACGCTGGTGGACGACATCGAGATTCGCCGCGTGGTTCGCTTCATGCGTGACGTCTCGGGCCCGAGCTTTGAGCGGAGCCTGCTGCAGATTCGCCCAGCAGGAGCAGATGGTCCGGCGACGGGCTTGGGAAACCTCACCGACGACGAGCGGCTTATGCAGAGCAAGAACAACAGCTCCGCGTCGCTGGCCGCGGCTCAGGAAGATCCCCTCTTCCCCCGCGCCGTCGAGATCGTTCTCGAATCCAAGCGGGGCAGCGTCTCGCTGTTGCAGCGGCGCCTCGCCATTGGCTACACCAGGGCCAGCCGCCTGATTGATTTGATGGGCATCGCCGGCATCATCTCCGACCACAAGGGAAGCGTGGCCCGGGACGTGCTCATCACCCTAGACGACTGGGACGCGATGAAACGTCTGGCGGCTGAAGAGGCCAAGGCCAAGGGGCTCAAGAGCATCGAAGAAGCCAGCGCCGCCGCGGCCAGCGCGATGCCTGTGGGCGAGCCCGGCAAGCTCTTTGACGCAGAAGCCGGCGAGTCGGCCCCTTTCGACGCCGACGGAGCCATGCCCAAGAGCGTGACGGAAGCCGACGACCGCTTTGATGACGCGTTTGCGAACGAGGAAGATGACGAGGGAGATGATTTGCCCCCGAACAAACGCCGCCGGTGAACATCACAATGCAACCCGGGGTGCCGTGATCGGTACGATTGATCACGAGGTGCACCGTGCGACTGCTGACCCGGAACAAAATTTACCGCGCGTTTCCGGAGCTCGATCCATTTACCAACGAGCAGTGCCGCCGGTTCATCCGGGCTGCCCAGGCCCCCAGAACCTTTGTCGGTGTGCTTTTGATCATCGCACTGGCGTCGCTCGTCATTGGTGCCACTCTGTGCTTCGTCCTGGTTCCTTTGGTCGCTTCCAATCTTGGCTATTCGGGCCCGCGTCCCTCTGAAGAAATGCCCTTGGGGTTGGTCGGGGTGGTGATTCTGTTCGCCGGGCTGTTTGCCGGCGGCCTTGGCATGTGGGCACGCGATTTCGTGCTGCTTCAGCGACTCAGGGTCGTGCTGCATCATCGCGGGCGATGCGGGGGATGCAAGTACTCCCTTGTCGGGTTGACAGTCGGGGTGGACCTCAAGGTGACATGTCCCGAGTGCGGATATGTGACCGAGGTGGACCCGTCGCTGGGATCGCTGGTGCGGGACGATCTGGGCCGCGCACTCTTCCAGCCCGAGGCGGCGATGGCGACGGATCCTCAGGCAATGCTGACTCCCGAGTTTCGGCGGGCGATCGCAAAGTGGTCCAAACGTTCGCTCTTCACGTTGCTCATCGGCACGCTCTGCTTGGTGGCGGGGGTTGAAGTGTGGCTGCGCACGGAGCTGAGTAGCGCGCTCAAGACATACAACGCCGATCTGGGTTATGCAGGGCTGTTGCAGTCGGTGGGCGTCTCCCCTCCGGCGCCGGGTGCCAGCGCGTGGGAGATGCTCCCGGGAGTAATGGACCTGGTAGGCAAGGCAGAGCAGCACGCCGGGGTTGCCAGTTATCTCATTCGCCAGGGGGAAGGCTTCGACGGCTACTGGTTGGTGGGGGGGTATGGCACTCCGGACGAAGAGTTCAGGGAGTTGTATTTGAGCGCCCCCGTGAACCAGCCGCGGACGCGGGTCTTGGGGAGCTTGCAGCGCGAAGCGACGGCGGCAATTGATGCGATGGAGCAAAATGGAGCCATGGCCCGCGTGCGGGCGATGATCGAGATGCCGACGCTCGCGCTGAGCTTGCAAGGCAGCACCGAAACGGAGGTGGCAAGGCAGGTCGCGGCTGACCGGACCAAGTCGCTCCAGGCCCTCTTTCAGATCCTCGATGGTCGCATGAATCTCGCAAGGTCCCGTCACGACCCCGAGCTGTATCGGCGAGCGATGCACGATGCGCTCGGTGCGGCCCGAATGGCCATGGCCACGCCCTTCCACGAAGTCTGGTTCATCGGCGTCACGCAGGAGGCCCGGGTGTGGGCCAAGTCGATCCGCGTCATTCATGAAAACCAGGGCCATGCGTGGCTGGACGCGATCGCCCAAGAGACCAACGCGTATCAGAGATCGCTCCCCCTCTCCGCAGCCCTGCGCGGCAGCGAGGCCGCCGGCCAACACGAACTCGCCCGCCTCTACTCCGAGCTCTTGGTGGACCGCTTCGGAACGATCCGGTTACGGGCTTCAGAGTGGATCAAGCCCTCCTTCGGCGGGTCCCGCAGGGGCACCTACTGGAGCCAAAGCGCGAGCATCAGCGAGTTCTACGGGGCAACATTGGCCCAGTGCGATCGCACGCCCTGGGAGCGACTAGGCGTCCCCCAGTCGTCCCGGTACGGACGTTCGACCGCGTGGGGGCGGGCTTGGTCGAATGCTCCGAGTTACCTCTTTGCGGGCTCCGACCGGGCCGCCCTGCTTCGCGCTGGTCTGATCACCACCCTGCGGGTAGAGGCGTATCGCCTGGAGCACGGCGGGCTGCCCGCATCTCTCAACTCGCTTCCAGACGCCGCATCGCTGCCGCTGGATCCCTACTCGGGCAAGCTGCTGGGCTACACCACCTCGCCCCCGGCCACCGTTCCTGGCTCGCCGGAGTATGTCGTGTACTCGGTGGGCACCGACTTTCTGGATGACGGGCTCGCAAGGCCCAGCGGCCTGGAGACCGACCTCGCCGAGCTTGGGTTGGGCGCGGAGTTTGTCTTTCGCTAGCTCACCGAAAAACCCTGAGGGAGAATGCGTGCGACTGCTGACCCGGAACAAAATCTACCGCGCGTTTCCGGAGCTGGACGACTACCCCGCACAAACGTGCGAGCGCTTTGTTGCCGCGGCTCGACAATCACTCGCGGTCAAGCTCGCGATTTTCGCTGCCATGCTCGGGGCCTTCCTGACTGGCTCTGCATTCTTCGGGTTTCTCATTGGTCGTTTCGTGGAGTGGTACTACCCGCTCGGGTCGGATCGGCTCACCACTCCGCAGTCTTTGTTTGTGGTCTTTCTCGCCGGCTTGGCGCTGGTTCTTGCCGCCAGCCTCGCCTATTGGGCCCGCGACCTGATCATCTGGCGGCGCGTTCGCTACATCGTCCACGATCGAGGTCGCTGTCGCGAGTGCTTCTACACGCTCATCGGGCTCTCCATAAGCCCAGATCTGGGCGTCATCTGCCCGGAGTGCGGGCACGTCACCAAGGTCGATCAGTCGCTGCATGAGCTGGTGCTCGATGAGCACGGCCGCGCTCATTTCAAACCATCGGATCATGCAGCGATCGAGCTTCGCCCGTGGCTGACGCCCCAGCAATGGCGCCGGGTTGCCCGCTGGTCGCTTCGCGGGCTGGTTGCGATGATTGCGATTCCGCTGCTTCTGGCGGGGGTGTACGAGGGCGTGTTGCGCTGGCAGGCCAGGGCCGCTGCTGCCGCCCGCCCTGGGCCGCAAGCCTTCGTGAAGTTCTTTCAAGCAACTCAGGGCGTGGGGGTTGATCCCCAAGCCCCCAACGCTTGGGACGCATGGCCCGAGGTGTTACGAAAAGTCAATGAGGTAGACCCGAATCTCGGGTCGCCAAATTCTTGGAACAACCAGTGGTATCGCGCGTTTCTTGAGCTTGGAGATTTTGGCGTCGCCCAGTTGTGGCGGAGACCCAGCGATCCACCCCAGAGCCCCGAGCAGCGCGAGTGGGCCATCAATATCCTCGATGCCCTGGGCCGGGCGGGAATGTGGACTGCGATTCACGAGATGGTTCAGCGGCCGTCTCGGGTGTTTCCTGTGAAGTGGACGCGGGATGTGCCCGCCTCAGAGGGCTTCGAGAGTGGTCCCAACGCGCGGGAGCTCTGGAACGCGTGCGTGTTACTGAACGGGCGCATGAACCTCGCCCGGATCCGAGGTGACGCTGCTGAGTTTGTCAGAGCGGCGGGGGACAGCCTCGAACTTGTGAACATGATGTCCTTGTACCCCAGCTGGGGTCGTGCGTTCGCAGATCGTGAAGCTTCGAACGTGTGGTACTCCATACAAGAGGCGCTGGTCGCCAATCCCTCCTGGGCCCTGCAGATCCAAGAAGTCGTCTCCCGCTCCAAGCGCCTGCCTCCTGTTGCTGACTCGATTCACGCGGCCAAGCTGGTGTCGCAGGATTCGGTGTGCTGGCTCTTTGAGGAGCCCGGGCGCGTGCGATTGGAACGATGGTCGACCGACGTGCAGGGGGTGCTGGGGGAGATCAAGTGGCCCCGTCGGGTCGGGTTCCTTGAAGAGAATGACGCTGTGATCGAGCAAGGCTATACGTCGCTTGAGCAAGCCGTGGCGCAGGGCATCGGCGCTACCCGGGCCTGGTCGCCCCCTGGGGGCGGGTCGCACCTGGCGTCGACAGCTCGTTTGCCGTGGTTCACCAGAAGCGTCGCGGGCTCGTTCGCCGCTCAAATGCTCCAAGACGGCGTGGCCACCAGCGTCGCCCTGGAAGCCTATCGGCTGGCCCGGGGAGACTATCCGCAATCACTTAACGACCTGGTCGATGCGGGCCTCATTCGCGCCCTGCCCATGGACGTCTACAGCAATCAGCCTCTGATTTACGAAAAGGCCGGGCCCAAAGTCGCGGCCCACGGCGTCGCCTTCGTGCTGTACAGCGTCGGGCCTGACGGCAAGGACGACGGGCTGGTGAAAGTCTCAAATCTCCCCAAAAACCCTGAGGACACCGAGCCCGGTTTCGATTATTCGTTTCCGATCTTGAAGGCACTGGACGGAAACTAAGGGCACACGCCATGCGACTGCTGACCCGCAAACCCATCTATCGCGCCTTCGCCGAGCTCGATGCCTACTCGGACGATCGCTGCCGCCGGTTCGTGAAGGCGGCCAAACGCCCGTGGCTCTTTCGCCTCCCCACCGCCCTGGCCATGCTCGGCTGCTTTGCTCTTGTGGCTTGGGGAGCAGTCGTCGTGGCTGCCGCCTGGCGATGGGGACATTGGCCAGCGACTGTCGGCCCGCAGCTACTGATCTATCGAAACTCCGAGCAAGACCTTGTCACCGGCATGGTCGCCGGCGGCGTGCTCGGCTTCATCATTCGTGACCTGCTCCTGCGTTGGCGTCTCCGCCATGTGCTGCGCACCCGTGGCATCTGCCAAGAGTGCGGCTACTCCCTCGTCAGCGTCGTCGTGCGAGAGAATGGCGAAGCCACGTGCACCGAATGCGGCTACACCAGCCTCGTCGACGCCTCGCTCGGCGAACTCGTAACCGATGCCGCCGGCCGCGTTCGCTACGAGCCCCGCCCGGAATCCATGCACAACGGCCCACGCTGGTGGACGCCCGCACGGCGGGCCCACGCCCGCACCTGGTCGCGCCGCGTGGCGCTCGGGTGCCTTTCGATCGTGGTGCTGGGCGTCATTGCCTTCCCAGCATTCATCTACATCCAGGCAAGACAAGCCCACGCCATGCGCCTTGGGCCTGCGGGCGTTCGTGCTGGGCGCCTCGCGCTGCTCCCCGCAGGCACGCCCCCAGACGCTCCGAACACGTGGGACGCGCTGCCGGATGTCCACAAGCGGTTCTTGGAGTTTCAGAAAAACGGCGTGGCTGAACTTCCAGCGGGCGGGAACGGACTAGTCGCAGCCTGGAGTTTTCAATACCTCTATGCCCAGCGCGAATACCCAGGAATGACGAACGCTCAACGCGCGCAGTATCTCTCCATTCGAGAGAGCTCGGTCCGCGCGCTGCGAAAGCTCGAACATACCGACATCCACGACCGGATTCGCGAGATGGTCAATCGCCCCGTGTCGATGTATCCTCAGATATGGGACATCGCCTTGCCCCCGGTGACCGGGCGTGTTGTGGGCGTAGACCAGACCTTCTTGAGCTTGTCCGCCCTCGAGGTGGCTCGGGTGCACGTCGCGATGGAAGACAACAATCCGGGCGTCGCCGTTGACGCGTTGGACCTTGCCCTAGGGCTGGCGCGCATGCTGCAAGTTGAGCCCGACCCCTACATGAATCAGTACGGGTGGATCACCGAGAGTGAACTCTGGTCGTTCCTGCTCGGGCGAGTAGACGAGAAGTGCCCGCCGGACATGCTCAACCAGTTGGATCGCGCCGCCCGTGCCTGGCACCCCGGGGTGGCCCTCGAACAATCGATCCGGGGTCGGGAACTGCTCGAACTGGATACCACCACCTGGGTCTTCGAGTCCCCCGAGCGGTTTCGCTTTGGCCGCTGGTCGATTCCATCGTGGAAGCTCCCCGCGGGAGCTCCCTATCCGGGCTCGCTACCCCTTGGCAACTTGTGGAGCAACATCCGCGACGCCAAGCAGCGGACGACCGACCTCCTATCCGCGGCCAGCGCCCCAAATAGCGCCACCCGACTGCGAAGCTTGCTTATCACACCTTCGAGTACCGCCCTCAGCTTTATGAGTCAAATGTCTTCCCCCTTGAACGGCGGATCGGCGATCTTGACACCGTTGTATCGCAATGCGCTGATTACCACGATCGCGATCGAGCAGTTCCGCCTTCAAAACGGGACGTATCCGCAGACCCTAGCCGACTTGGGTGCAGACGTCGTCGCTGGTCTGCCCCCGGACACATTCTCGGGGCGACCACTCGGCTATCGCCTTCCCCGCGACGGCGACATATACGTCGGCCCCCGCTTCGCCCTCTACAGCGTCGGTGGCGATGGCGTTGACAATGGTGGAAAGTTCGACGGCTACTCGAATGTGGCCTACTACTGGAACTACGTGTCGCCCAAGGGAAACGACTTGTTGATGAACCAACCACCAGCGCCCTAGCGATCCGCCTCGGGTACCGCCCTCACGCCCCCGCGCGGATTTCGTCCACCAGCACGCCCAGCAGCCGCCGCGCCTGCTGGCCGGCCGCCCCATCACCCACCTCTACACCATTCAATCGCGTGATCGCCGTCACCATCGTCAGCGTCCCGCACAGCATGACCTCGCGGGCCTTCAGCAGCTCGTGCTCGTGGAGGTTTCGCACCCGGATCTCGATCCCCCGCCTGGCCGCCCCCCGCAGCAAGATGTCCC
>JAKFUN010000143.1 GCA_021732675.1 Phycisphaerales bacterium | reverse complement strand
GTTTCCCACCCCCGTCACCACCCGAACAGGGCGGGCCGCATTCAACCGCCAGTTCTCCCGACAGCCTCTGCACCGCAATCGACATACCGGCTCTTGGACGCAAGTCCAAGAAAAAGATGGACTTGCGACGAGTTGACAGCTTGTGCGCAAAAAGTCTACCGTATTTTGGGTCCAAAGCCCGCACCTATACGATCTATTGTGGTATGCTCCCCCCCGCGACAT
Organism: Phycisphaerales bacterium; assembly: GCA_021732675.1. Lineage (GTDB taxonomy): Bacteria > Planctomycetota > Phycisphaerae > Phycisphaerales > UBA1924 > RI-211. The sequence continues at coordinate 12,121 of JAKFUN010000143.1, read as the reverse complement.
TCTGCGTTCAAGTCGGTCGAGTGCCGCGTTTCGAGCTCTCCCAGGTTTTATAGGTCCAAGATAGATCGTCTGCTTCTGATGGCAAACGTCTAGCTTGGGCAACTGTGTTTGGCATATGATCGGATTATGGTTGGTTCGGCGTTGAAGTAGCGGCTTGATTGCGAGGTGGCTGGTGGGTGTGCTTGCGGATCATCAAATCCAGGCCCTGGTGAAGATCGTGCCCTTCGAGCACGCCGTCAAGCGACCCGGCAAGATCTCCTTCGGCGTCTCCAGCTACGGCTATGACGTGCGCGTTGGCCCGCGCTTCAAAATCTTCACCCCCACCCCCCGAACCGGCCAGATCACCGTTGTCGACCCCAAAAACTTCACCGACGACCTCATGGTCGAAGTCGATTGCGAAGCCCTCAAGATCGATCACGTCATCATCCCCCCCAACAGCTTCGCGCTCTGCGAGACCGTCGAATACATCGAAGTGCCGCGCGACATCCTGGTGGTGTGCCTGGGCAAGAGCACCTACGCCCGCTGCGGCCTCATCGTGAACGTCACGCCCCTCGAACCCGAATGGCGCGGCAAGGTCACCCTCGAAATTTCCAACACCACGCCGCTCCCGGCCAAGGTGTACGCCAACGAGGGCATCGCGCAGTTTGTGTTCTTGAAGGCCGACCAGGTGTGCAAGGTGAGCTACGCGGACAAGGGCGGCAAGTATCAGGACCAGGGGGGGTTGACGTTGCCGAAGGTGGATTGATCACGGCATTCGGCATTCGTGATTCGGCATTCGTCGAAAGCGGAGGCATTGCGTTTGGCTGGGGAGATCAGATCACATCGCGATCTTCGGGCTTGGCAGATGAGTTTCGCGTTGGCAAAGCGAGTGATGAAGGCAGCAAACACCTTTCCGAAGTACGAGGCACTGGTTCTTTCGCAGCAGGTTCGACGTTCAGCCCTTTCTGTGCCTTCCAATATCGCCGAAGGGTTTGGTCGCGGCAGCAGGGTGGATTACGCCAGGTTTCTGAAGATCGCGAGAGGAAGTTTGTTCGAGGTCGACACGCAGTTACTGATGGCCAGAGAATTGAGCTATTTGACCGCCCGCGGGCATGACAGCCTGCTGGCGGATTGGAACGAAGTGAGCAAGGTGTTGGCGGGACTGATTCGAAATGTTCTAGCGGTGCGTCGCCCCGCTTCAACGAATGCCGAATCACGAATGCCGAATGCCGATCGCTAGGCAGTGGATACCAGCACCCGAAGACCAGTTGCACGGAAGGCAGACGTCATGAAGATCACCCGCAAGTTCACCAAAGCCGGCACCGACCCCTTCTCCTCAGTCACGTGGGTCAAGCGCTCTTCCCGCATCACCAACCCCGACGGCTCCATCGTCTTCGAAATGAAAGACGCCGAAGTCCCCGACTCCTGGAGCCAGCTCGCCACCGACATCATGGTGAGCAAGTACTTCCGCAAGGCGGGGGTGCCGCAGGCTGATGGCGCCAATGGCCCCGAGAAGTCCGCGCGTCAGGTCATCCATCGCCTCGCCGGCTGTTGGCGCTACTGGGGCGAAAGCCACGGCTACTTCGACTCCGCCGCCGACGCGCAGGCCTTTTACGACGAGCTCTGCCACATGATGGTGCACCAGATGTGCGCCCCCAACAGTCCGCAGTGGTTCAACACAGGCCTCGCCTTCGCCTACGGCATCTCCGGCCCCGCCCAGGGCCACTTCATCGCCGACCACAAAACCGGTCACGTCTCCCTCGCCAAGGACGCCTACACCCACCCCCAGCCCCACGCCTGCTTCATCCAAAGCGTCTCCGATGACCTCGTGAACGACGGCGGCATCATGGACCTCTGGGTCCGCGAGGCCCGCCTCTTCAAGTACGGCTCCGGCACCGGCACCAACTTCAGCACCCTTCGCGGCGAGGGCGAAAAGCTCTCCGGGGGCGGGCGCTCCAGTGGCCTCATGAGCTGGCTGCGCATCGGCGACCGCGCCGCCAGCGCCATCAAGTCCGGCGGCACCACCCGCCGGGCCGCCAAAATGGTCTGCCTCGACATGGACCACCCCGACATCGCCGAGTTCATCAACTGGAAGGTTCGCGAAGAGATCAAGGTTCAGGCGATGGTCGAGGGCTTCAAGGTCCTCAAGAAGCACGACGAAACCCTCGCCGAACTCTGCGAGCGCCTCAAGCTCAACCTCGACTACGACTTCAACGGCGAGGCCTACCTCACCGTCAGCGGCCAGAACAGCAACAACTCCGTGCGCATCCCCGACGCCTTCTTTGACGCCCTCGACAAGGGCGAAGAGTGGAAGACCTACAACCGCGTCGACAAGAAGAAGTCTCGCACCTACAAGGCCGGCGACCTTTGGGAGCAAATCGGCTTCGCCGCCTGGCGCTGCGCCGACCCTGGCGTGCAGTTCGATACCACCATTAACGCGTGGCACACTTGCCCCGGGGGCGGTCGCATCAACGCCAGCAACCCGTGCAGCGAGTACATGTTCCTCGACAACACAGCCTGCAATCTCGCCTCGCTCAACGTCCTCAAGTTCTACGACTCTCAAACTCGCAAGTTTGACGTCGCCGCCTACGAGCATGGCGTGGACCTCTGGACCATGGTGCTCGAGATCTCCGTGCTGATGGCGGCCTTCCCGAGCCGCGAAATCGCCGAGCTCTCGTGGAAGTATCGCACCCTGGGCCTTGGCTACGCCAACCTGGGCGCGATGCTCATGCAGGCCGGCATTCCTTATGACAGCGACGAAGCCCGCGCAGTCTGCGCCTGCCTCAGCAGCGTCCTCACCGGCCGCAGCTATCGCATGTCGGCCCTGCTCGCCAAGGAGCACGGGGCATTCGCGGGCTACGGAGCCGACAAGGAAAACATGCTGCGGGTGATTCGCAACCACCGCCGCGCCGCTCACGGCGTCGATCGCAGCGCCACCGAGTACGAAGCCCTGCGCATCCGCCCCGTGCCCATCGACCACACCCTCATCAAAGCCGGCAAGGTCAACCTCGCCAATATGGATGCCTGCCTCAAGCACGCCACCAAGGCGTGGGATGAGGCCTTGGAGCTCGGCACCAAGCACGGCTATCGCAACGCCCAGACCACCGTCATCGCGCCCACCGGCACCATCGGCCTCTTGATGGACTGCGACACCACCGGCGTCGAGCCCGACTTCGCCCTCGTGAAGTTCAAAAAGCTCGCCGGGGGCGGCTACTTCAAGATCGCCAACGAATCCGTGCGCCCCGCCTTGACAGCCCTCGGCTACACCGACGCGCACGTTCGCGACATGATGGCCTACATCCTGGGCGAACTCTCTCTGCAAGTCCCCCTCCCCCCGGGCGTCCCTGGCGCTCGCGCTGGCGACACCCTGGGCGCCTGGCTCAAGAGCAAGGGCCTCACCGACGCCGACCTCAAGACCATTTCCGATGGCCTGCCCGGCGTCTTTGAACTCTCTTTCGCCTTCTCCGCGTGGTCCATCTCGGCCGACACGCTCAAAGCCTGCGGCGTCGACCCGGTCGCCGCCCAGAAGGACATGTCCTTCAATCTGCTCAGCAAGCTTGGCCTCAATCGCCAGCAGATCGACGCCCTCAACATCACCATCTGCGGCACCTCCACCATCGAAGGTGCCCCGCACCTCAAGCCCGAGCACCTCGCCGTCTTCGACTGTGCCAATAAGTGCGGCAGGCTCGGCCAGCGCTACATCGCCGCCGAGGGACACATCCGCATGATGGCCGCGGCTCAGCCTTTTGTAAGCGGGGCTATCTCCAAGACCATCAACCTCCCCAACAACGCCAGCGTCGACGACATCAAGGCCTGCTATCGCCTGAGCTGGGAGCTGGGCCTCAAGGCCAACGCCCTCTACCGGGACGGCTGCAAGCTCAGCCAGCCCCTCAGCGCCACCGCCGACGAAGCCAAGAAAGAGGCCGGTCGGGAAGATGACGCCGGACAGCCCGAAGCGACATCCGCCAAGGCGTCTGCCGCAACCCCGCTGGCAACTTCTTCGGCCATCGCCCCCACCCGTGAGCCCGTGCCCACGGGTAAAGAAGTGGGGGTCACTGCTGAGATGGTCACCAATTCGCCGATTCCGCGGGCCGTTCGCCGCCGGCTGCCAGACACGCGCCGCAGCCTCACCCACAAGTTCAACGTCGCCGGGCACGAGGGGTACCTCACCGTCGGCCTCTACGAAGATGGCCAGCCGGGCGAACTCTTCATCACCATGAGCAAAGAAGGCTCCACCATCGGGGGCCTCATGGACAGCCTGGGCACCGCCACCAGCGTCTCCCTGCAATACGGCGTGCCGGTCTCCAGCCTGGTCAGCAAGTTCAGCCACCAGCGCTTCGAGCCCGCCGGCATGACTGAGAACAGCGACATCCCCTTCGCCAAGAGCCTGGTCGACTACATCTTCCGCTGGATGGGGATGCAGTTCGTCCCCGGCTATCGCGAACAGAACGCCCCCAATCGGTCGGGGCACGACGCCCCCGCACCCATCAAGGAGACCACGCGATGGAAGGATGCCCCGGGCGTCGAGCCCAAGCACGAACTGCGGGTCACAGTGACCGAGCGGATCGAGGTCTTCGCTTCGGGCGACAAGAGCTCCACCCTCTCCGACTACATGGATCAAGTCGGCGATGCGCCCGCCTGCGACGTCTGTGGCAACGTCACCGTTCGCAGCGGCACCTGCCATAAGTGCCTCAACTGCGGCAACAGCATGGGCTGCTCATGACTCCCCCAAACTGGCGTCCGACGCCGGACCCGAGGCCCTGCGAAGGTCCGGATAGGTCTCGCCGCACACACCACGACCACCCCAACAGGGGAGGCGTGGAGACGGAGGTCAGAATCAACGCGACAAAGCCCAAATGAGCCTCCGACGCACCGTCGCGAAGCAGCACGACAAGGGATCGGCGGAACGGAAGCCTGCCGATAGCGCCCCGCCCTGGAGGGCGTGACGCTTCCCCCGGGCGGGAACGATCAGACGACGTAGGCGAAGGGATTGCCCCTCGGCCCAGATCAGGAACACCCATCACGGGGATAGCCCCGACGTCATGGAGATTGAGCCCGCTCGCAACGCTGCCTCGTGACGGCTGAGCCAGAGTTTTCTGGAAGCCAGTCGCCACGATCTGAGCCACCCAAGCAGAGCCCGAGTGCCACCGTCCACCCCGGTGCGTTCCCCTGGGAACCTCGGCTCTGCAACTATGACCCCTGGGCCCACCACCCGGGGGTCGTTTTCTATGTGTCCAAGTCTGACCAGTGGAAACACCTATTGGCAGCGGCGATAACCCGGCCTCGAACAACCGGGTGCATGCCCAGTTGGTTATCGGTCCCATGTTTCGGCCATTTCGAGAAAAGGGGTCTGCTCGCGTGAATTTACGCAGCCGCTCGCGTTCTAACCCGTATCGACGAGGCCAGGACAGACTTGGAGTCTGAACCAAATCTTGGCAGACAATCTCGCGTTTCGAGGTTGCTTCTCGCAAAATCCACTTGACAAGGGTGGGTAGGTGCGTGACAATGTTTCTGACGCAGGGCGTGAGACACCCTGCTGACTATCTGGGCGTTGGAGAACGCTCGGAACTAAGAGGAGAGAGAAATGACGAATTTTGCGTTTAAGAACAGTTTTGGTGTAGTTGCGGGCGTGGCCGTCTTGGCCGCGACTGCTGGCTCCGCGAACGCCGCCGTGGTGCTCGTGAGCTTGGCCTACAACTCGCTCGCTGGTTCGTATGATGCGGCCCTGCAGCAGTTCACCGCCCGCGCGGTCGACACTGCTGACATTCGCACTTCAGGCAGCGTTTCGCGTCTGGTTGACCCCGTCGGCAATGCAGTCTTCGAGCCCGGCTTTGTTTCGGCCTCGAACCCCGCCGATTTCAACATCAGCGTGACCGCTACCCCGACCGCGAACCCCAACCGCCGCAGCGGCCTTGGTGCGTTCTCTGCCGTGGATGCCGATGGTGACACCATCTCCGGCACCGTCTCCGGCACCTGGCTGGCGACCCCCGGCTTCATCTTCTTCAACGGTTTCCTGACCAACGTCACCATTACCCGCTCGGCCAGCGAAGGCACCTCCTTCAACGGCACGCAGAGTGGCGCTTGGGATCTCAACCTTCCCTCGCCTCCCCCCTACGAAGGCGCCGTGGTGCAGCTGGTCTTCGGCGGCACCCCCAGTACCTTCTTCGCGAACAGCTTCACGGACCGGGCGTCCAACGTGACGGCTCAGTTGATCCCCACCCCCGCGAGCCTCGCTCTCCTGAGCATGGGCACGCTGGTGGCTGTCCGTCGTCGCCGCTAAGCCATGCAGCTTCCCGCTGACGGCACGGGCCGTTCGGGATATTCCGGTACTCGGCCAAGATCGGTGAAAAATATCATTGATTTTGGTTGACAAGAATCACTTTTCAGAGATATTCACGTAGACAAGCGTCCTGACTGAGTTGCCTCGTGAGACAAGGCTTCTCAATCAGGCTGGCTGGCCAGCGAGGTGGAACTCGTTGGCCTTCAAACGAGGCCTCGGGGCGCACACCGCAATCCGATCCTCAAGGAGAGAGAGAAATGAAGATGCGTATGAATCAACTCGTGATCGCTGGCGTTGCGGGCCTTTCGGCTTCCGCCGCGATGGCGAACCCCATTGTTTCCGCCACCTACAACGACCTCAGCGGCGCGTGGAATGGCTCCAGCTTCGTCGCTCGCGCCGTCGATACCAACACCCTGCGGACCAGCGGCTCGGTCGCCCGCCTCGTCTCCCCCATCGGCTCGGCTGACTTCCAGCCCGGCTTCGTCAGCGCCGCCAACCCCGCGGACATCGTGGTGACCCTCTCGTCGACCCCGACCGCTGATCCCGATACCCGCGATGGCTCCGGCACCTTCGTCATCACCGATGCCGATGGCGACACCATCTCCGGCAACATCCTCGGCCAGTGGTTCAACGGCTTCGGCGCCGTCTTCTTCAACGGCGAGCTGAGCAACGTTCAGTTCACCGGCACCACCTTCAACGGCACCAGCGGCGGCCTCTTCAGCTCCCTCTTCGGTGGCGGCGTCTTCGATGGCGCCATCACCCAGCTCGAGCTGCAGAACTCCAACTTCTTCACCAGCAACTTCAGCAACGTTCCCACCCAGGAATCGCTGCAGATCATCCCGGCCCCCGGCGTCTTGGGCCTCATGGGCCTCGGCGGTCTGGCCATCGCCCGTCGTCGCCGCTAAATCGCGTCGACATCGCAGGCACGCCTCGCGGCCTGCTCAATAAGAACTCTGATGTGCCCCGACTCGCGTTGGGGCACATCTGTTTTTGTCCCTGCCTCACCCAGCTAACGGCCTGGCATGGCAGCCGATCCCATCGACCCCGAAGCGCAGAGATAGGCGCGACTGGCTACCTGCGACCGACGTGATGGTGCGCCCGTCGCTATGCTGGCCACCTCGTGCAGACTCCGCGATCGTAGCTCGCTGCGGAGTTACCGCAGCTCACTGAGGAACTTGGCCAGCCGCTCGCACCCCGCGTCGATCTGGGCCTCGCTGCATGCGAAGCTGATGCGGAGGTGGTTCTTCCCGCACCCGCCGAAGTCCTCGCCAGGCACCATCGCGACCAACGCCTCTTCCAGCAACGCCTCGGCCATGTCCATGGCGGCGTTGATCTTCCGCCCCCCCTTGCTGGTCTTGCCGAAGAAGCTTGAGACATCCGGAAAGGCATAGAACGCGCCGGTGGCCTTGACGTTGTGGATGCCTTGGATGGCCCCCAGGCGGCGGTTGATCAGCTCGGCGCGGCTCGCGAACGCGTCGCGCATCTTCGCGACCTCGGCCCCTGCCTGGGTCAGCGCCACCGGGATGCTCGCGTAGATGAAGCTGGTGATGTTGGTGGACATCTGACCCTGCAGGACGCCCATGGCGTTGATGACTTTCTTGCCAAACTCGCCGCTGGCCCCGGTGTAGCCGATGCGCCAGCCGGTCATGGAGTACGCCTTGCTCAGCCCGTTGAGCGTGATCACCCGCTCGGCGATCTCCCCCACGCTGCCGATCGAAAAGTGCTCGATCCCGCCGTAGGCGATCTTCTCGTAAATCTCATCGCTGAGCACCACCAAGTCGGGCGCGATGGTGCGGGCGGCTTCGGCGACCACGGCGGCGATCTCGCGCAGCAGCGCCGGGGGGTACATCGTCCCGCAGGGGTTGCTCGGGCTGTTCAAAATCAGCAGCCGGCTCTGCGGCGTGATGGCAGCCCGGATCTGGGCAGCCGTCGGCAGAAAGTCGTTCTCAGGGCCGGTGGACACCTCGACGATCTTTCCCCCCGCCAGCTCGGCGATCGGGGCATAGCTCACCCACGCCGGCACGGGCAGAATCACTTCCTGCTGCCTCTGCCCCGCGGGCAGCGCGTGCGGGTCGTCGAGCAGGCAGTGGCAGGCGACAAAGAGGGAGTGCTTGCCTCCGGCTGAGATGGCGATGTGATCTGGCGTGCAGCCGGGGATGTGGTTTTCTTCGGTGAGCTTCTTGGCGATGGCCGCCCGGCTGTCGGGGTCGCCCAGGGTGGGCATGTACTTGGTGTTGCCAGCCTTGAGCGAGGCGATGGCGGCCTCCTTGATGATGTTGGGGGTGTCAAAGTCGGGCTCGCCAGCCGCGAAGCTCAGAACGTCCTTGCCGGCCCGCTTGAGGGCCTTGGCGCGGTTCATGAAGGCGACGGTGACGGAGGGCTTAAGGTCGGCGACCCGCTTGGCAATGTGGAGGTTGGACATGGGTGGAAGGTAGGAGGGAAGAGAGGCAACGGGCAAAGGGGGCCACACCTCTGTTGAGATGCGCCGCTTCGGCAAGTCGCCGGGCGGGGCGGGCTCAGGCGAGGCACGGGTGGTGGACCCAATGGGGCGTCAAGACCATGTCCATCCACTTTGGCTTTTCTGGCAAAGTCCTCCTGGCGCGGCCGCCGTGAGCGCCGCCCGTTGTGACTGCCAGCACGCACGCCATCATAAGGTTGGAAATGCCCCATTCGTGGGATCGGAGGCAGCTCGGTAATATTATTTGCAGAGATCGCAGCGAAGCTCTTGACATACACGTGATCGGACGGTAACTTGACGAAAGAGGTGCACCGCGTTCTGGTGCACCGCGTTCTGGTGCACCCAAACCTTGGGAGGTGCATCATGTGGATCAAGCTCAATTGGCGCGGTATGCTGTGTGTCGCTTCGCTGTTTGCTTCGGCCTCCGCTGCCAATGCACAAAGCAGCGCCTGGGTGAACACCATGGAGATCGCGTCGAACCTCGGCGGCTCAGCGACCGTCGCCGATGCCAGCCTCGGTAACGGTGCGACTTTCGTTCTGATGGCGAGCGATAGTGGTGAAGTGATCGCGGCCATCGCGACGGACGATGGCATTCACGAACTCGTCAATCTGGGTGAAGACGCCAACGGCACCATGATGCTTTGGAGCTCGGAGACGGGAGAGCTCTGCACTGTGACGCCCGGAGCGCAATCCGGAATCCGTGTGGCGGTCTCCGGTGATGGCTTCGATGTTCAGGCCGTGGATGTCTCGGCCTCGGGAAACATGGTGGCCGTCGCGAATGAGTGCGCGTGTTCGGGGGGAGCCAATCCTGGCGCCCAAACCGTGACATGCGATCGGGCAGCGTGTAACCGCACAGCGGAATGTCGAGCCAACAAGGGCGGATACTGCCAAGCCGGCACGAAGCCGTGATACAATAGGAGGCAAATCTCTATGGGATTGCGTACATTCATGTTAATGGCTTTGGGCATCTTGATGCTCTCTGGGTGCGGGGGAGCTCCGCGGGGTGGGAGTGCTGGCGTCCTGTCATTGAAAATCGAAGAGGAGCCCAGCACGCCGCTCTCAGCCGCCGAAGTCGCGCAGCGAATGACTCGGTCGTTTCATTCCACTCCAGTGCTACATGTTACCGTGCTCAACCGGCATCATGGCGTCGACTACGAGTGCCGTGGCTGGATGATGGAAAAAAAGTCTCTGGGCGTTGTGAAGAAGGATGGTAAAGTCGTCTTTGCAAGCTACTCTGACGCCAAGCGGGTTCAAGAGTACGTTCCCCAAGCAAAGTTTGTGAATGGTGCGGGTGCGGACTCGGTCCTCTTGGAGTACGACTACGAAAACAATGACGGCGGTTGGTCGCGGCTTGTGGATGCCGACTTCGACTGTGGACCTGGGAGCATTGCAGTTGCATCTTATCTCTGGGCAGAGAGCCGGACCGTCCCGGAGTTGATGCTCTCAAACATGAGCGGCGCCACTGTGTCCGAAGTGGTTTTCAACAATCGAGAGTGCTTCCGATATCATTTGGAGGCCAACATGCAGCCGAATATTCTGACTTGGGAACTGTATGTGGACAAGGCGACGTGCGATCCAGTCCGGGAGTCCCGTGTCATCGTTGGGCCGTTTGGCAACAAACTCAAGGATGACATTTATGACTATAAGATTGAGCACCTGCCCGACGACGCCGGCATTCATTGGGGGCTCCAGCCCGACGAGCTCAAGCCTTGATATCTGATGACTTGAGAAGGGACACGCTCCTTCGGTTTCGGGAGCATCTGGTCGTCGGCGGGACGCGAAAACAACCCTTGGCGGCGAAGGATTCCGCACGATTGCGTACCCAAGGCTCGGGCCGTTCTGGTCCGGGCCTTGTTTCATTTGGTGGAAAGCAAAGCCGGAGTCGGTGCGGTGCCTTGGGCCTTTGCGATGCGTTCAGGCAACGCTTCAATCGACCCGGTCGCCACTGCCGGGGCGATGCTCGCCCGTTGCTGCGAGCGACTCACGCTCTTGCCGCGGCAACACCATCGAAAAACTCGTCCCGCGCCCGGGCTCGCTGACGACTTCGAGGCGCCCGTGATGGGCTTCGACGATGCGGCGGGTGGTGGGCAGACCCAGGCCAGAGCCGCCGGCTTTGGTGGTGAAGTAGGGGGTAAAGATCCGGGGCAACACTTCGGGGGCGATCCCCGGGCCGGTGTCGGTGATGCTGAGGGTGACGGTTTCGTGCCCTTCGGGGTCTTTGCCCCCAAAGGTGCGGAGCATCAGGTCGCGGGGCTGGTCGGAGTGGGAGTCGCTTCCCGGGGGGCCGAAGGCCTGCACTGCGTTGAGCATCAGGTTGAGAATCGCCTGCTTGAGGTGCCCGGCGTCGATCCGGGCGAGCAGTGGGGCGGGTGATAGGTCCACGCGCAGGCGCACGCGGGCCTGCTCGGCCTGGGGCAGGAAGAAGTCCGAGAGTTCATCGACGACCTGGTTCAGGTCGGCGGGTCTTTGGTCGAGGCGCAGCTCGCCGGCATAGGTGAGAAAGTCGGTGAGGATGCCGCGCAGGCGTTCGACCTCGCGGCGGAGCGAGCCGACGCGCCTGACCAGGCGCTGCTTGGACTCCGCGTCCACGGGCTGGCCCGAGGCGAGCTCATCCACCCCCTCGGCCAGCAACTGGGCGTTAAGCCCGATGGTGGAGAGCGGGTTTTTGATCTCGTGGGCCAGCCCGCTGGTCATGGCGCCCAGCTCCGCCAAGCGCTGGGCAGCGACGGCCCGGCGCTCGGCGGCTTGCGCTTTGGCGGCGCTGCGCCGCAGGCGGTGTCGCCCGACTACCCAGGCGATCGCCGCCCCCGCAATGAGACCTATTTCGAGCGGCACCCAGAACATGCTGGGAGTATCCGCGCGTGGTGCCTCAAAAGCGAGTTGGAGGGACGACTTCTCCGCGCTAGCGGCGCGGGGAGCGGGTGTAGCCCTTGCGGACGACCTCAGTCACCTCGACGGTCTCCAGGCGGGTCACCTTGGTGGCCTTCCATCCTTTGTCGGTGCGCTCGGCGTCGTAGACGACGCTGGTGCCGTCTTTGAGGATGCGAAAGCCCTCTCCGTGAATGCAGGAGAAATGGGCGAAAATGTCCTGACGTTGCGGACCGATGATGAAGCCAAACCCCTTCCTGGGGTCAAACCACTTCACGATGCCTTCCGCGCCTACCAAACGTTCCTGTGGCGCCTGCTGGGTCATATGAGGACCTCCCGAGCGATAAGCCCGATCTTCCACGCACTAAGTTCGCCCTCGGCCCGAGCTTATCTAGGTTAACATCGGATGCCCCCTGCTGTCAAGCATATTCTATAACTGCTTGTGGGACATTGGGTTAGCCAATAAAAACCCCCGTTGGGAGGTCCCAACGGGGGTGGCGTTACAGGCGGAATGGAACCCCCCGAAAGTGGCGGGG
>JAKFUN010000019.1 GCA_021732675.1 Phycisphaerales bacterium | reverse complement strand
GACCCAGGCGGAGCAAGCCCGGGCGTTTGCGATTTCGGCCGCCCAGTTGGTGCGGGACGACAAGTGCACCGATGTGGTGTTGCTGGATGTACGGAACCTGTCGCAGGTGACTGACTACATCGTGATCGGCACAGGTACGTCGGATCGGCAGATGCAGAGTGTCTTGGACCATGTGGAAGACCTGGGCAAGACGATGGGGTACCCGGCCTGGAAGACCGACACCGACCAGCGCAGCACCTGGCTGCTGCTGGACTGCGTGGACGTGGTGGTCCACCTCTTCGAGCCCAACACCCGGGCGCACTACGACCTGGAGATGCTGTGGGGGGATGCCCCGCGGATGGAGTGGGAGCGCCCGGACCAGGTGCCGCGCGATCGCGCCGGTCTACACGCCTAATCGCGTGGCAAGCGCGGGGCTGTTGCCGCCCGGGAGGCTTGCGCTCACGAAGACGCATCGATTCACGCCTTTTTTTGGGGACTGCCGAACGTCATGCTTCGAGAATCACTGCACAGCAAAATCCATCGCGCCACCGTCACCGCCGCTTTGCCCGACTATGTGGGCTCGATCACCATCGACGCCACGCTGCTGGACCGGTGCGGGATGCGGGTCAACGACAAGGTGCTCATCAGCAACTGCCGCAATGGCGAGAGGCTTGAGACGTACATCTTCCGGGGGGAGCCAGGGTCTGGGAAGATCGAGCTCAACGGGGCGGCAGCGCACTGCGTGGAGCCCGGCGACCAGGTCATCATCATGCACTTTGCGTTGATGACCGAGGCGGAGTACGCCTCGCATCACCCCACGGTGCTGTTGGTGGATGGGAAGAATCGCGTCACGGAAGTGATGCACTACCACCCCTCGTGATGACCACCCCAGCGCCACAAGCCGCGATGGTGAGAGTGGCGATCGGCCCGGGGTACGACGTGGTGATCGGGCCGGGGGTTCTGGCTGGTTTGGGTGGCCCCGCTCTCCGAGCGGGGTTATGGGATACGTCTGGTCCCCGAGCGGACTCTGCTCACGGGCTTGAAGCCGGCGCCACACAAGCCAAGCCGACCAAGGCCGCGGTTCTGGTGGACCAGCGGCTCGCGTCGCGCTATGCCCCTGAGGTCGCGGCGTCGCTATCGGCTGCGGGTGTCGAGTCGTTCGTCGTGCCGCTGCTGGCGGCGGAGAGCGCCAAGACGATGGAAGCCGCACGCGAGGGGCTGGTGGAAATGGCGCGTCACAAGCTCGATCGCTCGGGGGTTGTGATCGCACTGGGCGGTGGGCTGGTCGGAGATGTCGCGGGGTTTTGTGCCGCGGTGTACCGGCGCGGCATCCGGTTCATCCAGTGCCCCACCACGCTGCTGAGCATGGTGGATGCCTCGGTCGGGGGCAAGACTGGGGTGAATCTGGACATCGGCGACGACGAGACGACCAACATTCAGAAGAACTTCGTGGGCGTCTTTCATCAGCCGTCGGTGGTGCTGGCCGACACCTCCACGCTCGACACGCTGCCGATGCGCGACCTGCGTTCCGGGCTGGCCGAGTGCATCAAGCACGCGCTCATCGCCGGGGCCGTACCCGGGGTCGCGTGGCCCAACTCGCTGGCGTGGACAGAAGAACTGCTCCCGCGCGTGTTGGCCCGCGAGCCAAGCGCTCTCACTCAACTCATCGCCAAAAACGTCGAGCTCAAGGCCCGGGTCGTCGAAGAGGACGAACGCGAAGAGCGTCCGGACGGGGGGCGGGCGTTGCTCAACCTAGGGCACACCTTTGCCCACGCCATCGAGCCCATCTCGCACCTGCGCCCTGACACGACGGACGCATCCAGCCCCCTCACGCACGGGGAGGCGGTGGCACTGGGATTGGTAGCGGCGGCCCACGCGTCGCTGGCGCTGGGCCTGTGCTCGCTGGCCTACGCGGAGCGGGTGCGGCAACTTGTGAGGGCCGCGGGGCTGCCGGATCGCATCAGCGGGCTCCCACCCGCCGAGACGTTGATCGAACGCATGAGCCACGACAAGAAGACCCGGGCCGGGGTGCTCCGCGTGATCGTGCCGCACGACGACGCGCGCGCCAGCGTGATGACCCCGGCGCACGAAGCGTTGGTGGCGGGGTGGCGAGCCATCGCCCGGTCCTAGCCCCAAGCAGGACACTTTTGGATTTGTGATGACCTGCCCGAGGCCATCTGCGAAGCAGGCGGCCGACCGATTGACCAATTGCACGAGGTTGGTGTCGGAGGAGGCCCGTGCTGATCCGGTACTCATGGTCCGTAAATCACTTGCCCTGCGGTTTTGGATCCGCTTCGTAAGGGCTGCGAAGGCAAAAGACCAATTGCTTATTCAGATATCCGGATTTGCCCCTGAATCCCTCGAACTTTTCGGCCGATCGACCAATCGCCGTTTTGAGATCTGTCCAACAAACTAAAGACTGGAGACTGTGCATGTTCCGTGTGTTTGCCAATCGATCGGTGATGCAGCAACTGGCTCTGGGCTTCGCCGCGGTGCTTCTGCTGATGCTGAGCGTGGCGGGCATGGGCGTGCTCGGGATTCGCCAGGTCGAGAGCAGCCTTCCGGACCCGTCGATCGTGCAGAAGCAGCGGGCGGCGATCGACTTTCGGGGGAGCGTGCACGATCGCTCGATCTGCCTGCGCGACGTGACGCTGGTGGAGATGAGCGAGCTGAACACGGTGATCGAGAACATCGACCGGCTCTCGAAGAACTACGCGAACGCCGCGACGCGGCTTGACGGATTCATGGCTTCGACCATGGTGACGCATCACCCGGACGAGATGCGGATTCTGTCGATGATCAAGGAAACGGAGCGTAAGACGCTGCCTCTGATCGAGAGCTCGATCAAGGCCCGCCAGCAGAATGACCCCGTGGGCGCGAAGAAGATCCTGATGGATGAGGCGCGCCCGCTGTTTGTGCAGTGGTTGGCGCAGATCAACCAGTTCATCGATTTGGAGGAAAAGCGGAATCAGGAAGCCTCGGCCGGCGCAAAGGAGCAGGTGGTACACGCGCGAAACGGCGTGCTGCTGCTCTGCGGCATCGCGTTGGCCACGGGCTGCTTTCTCTCGTGGATCATCAGCGGAGCGATCACCGGGGGGATCCGGCGCGTGCTGGGTGTGCTCTCCGCGATCGCGGGCGGGGACCTGCGTAACCAGCCGCTGAACTCGACGGCCAAGGGAGAGATCGGGGAGCTCAGCCGCACGACGGACCAGATGCTCGCGACGCTTCGCTCGGTGATTCAGGGGGTTTCGGGGTCCGCCGATGAGGTGGCCCGGGCTTCTGTGAACGTCGCGACGAGCGCGACCGAGTCCTCGGGCGCGGCTCGCCAGCAGAGCCAAGAAACGCAGGAAGTTGCTTCGGCGGTCGAGCGCCTGGGGGTGAGCATTCAGGACATGGCCCGAAAGGGAGTGCAGGCCGCCGACGCCGCTTCGAGCAGCGTCTCGACGGCGGACCACGGGGGCGAGACGCTGGCGCAAACGATCACCGCGATCGACTCGATCGCCAGCGATGTGCGCAAGACTGCCGGGGTCATCACCGAACTGGCGTCCATGAGCGAGCGAATCGGGAAGATCATCGACGTGATCAACGACATTGCCGACCAGACGAACCTGCTGGCGTTGAACGCGGCGATCGAGGCGGCGCGGGCGGGTGAGCATGGCCGCGGGTTCGCGGTGGTCGCCGACGAGGTGCGCAAGCTCGCCGAACGGACGCAGACGGCGACGCAAGAAGTCAGCACGTCGATCGCCCAGATCCAGAGCGGCACCGTCAACGCGACCTCGTCGATGAAGTCCGGCGAGATGTCGGTGAACACCGGGGTGGGGCTGGCCAGCCAATGTAGCGAGTCGATGAAGCAGATCGTGCAAGGCCAGCGGGCGCTTGGGCAGACGATCCGCGAGATCACCGCGGCGGTTCAGGAGCAAGAGGCGGCGAGCGCCAGCATCACTCAGTCCGTGGACAAAATCAATCGAAGCACTCACCACGCCAGCGAAAGCGCCCAGACCAGCGCCGAAGCCGCCGCGACACTCAACACCCACGTCAACACGCTTCGCGGCACGGTCGGAAAGTTCAAGCTGTAGTGTGTATCGGTGTGCGATCGACCACCGTTGGGGGGCGCCCGGCGAGCGATCTGGGCGCGCTCGTCGTAAGTGGCTCGGCCTGAGCGGCATCGTGGCGGCAGCAACCCGAGCTGCCCAATGAAACCAACTTGGATCGACGCGAGCCGATCGTCGCATTGTGCAAGAAGGGAATATTCCCCTGGATGGGGGAAATTTACGACAAGTTCAAGGCCTGATTTGCGCTCGTCCGATAGTCTCGACGACGGCGAGGGCATCTCGGGCCTCGTCGCCATGTTCGGGTTGGGCCGGAGGGGACCGTGTGGACACGGGAGTCGGCCATATGCGCAGCATCGCGATCATCAATCAAAAGGGCGGTTGCGGGAAGACCACCACAGCGATCAATCTGTCAACGTCGCTGGCGCGACGGGGGCGGCGCACGCTGCTGGTGGACATGGACCCGCAGTCGCATTGTGCCGCAGGGCTCGGGATTCCTGAGCAACGAATCGAGATGGATATTGGCGACGCGATGCTGGCGGTGGACAAGCGTCCGCTGGACCCGGCCCGCTTGTTGTGGCGGGCGGCGCGGCAGGTGGACCTTGCGCCCAGCCGCATGAAGCTCGCCGGGCTGGAAGCCGCCCGGGGTGGGCTGGCGGAGTTGCCAGACCGGGAAAAGCGCCTGGCATTGGTGCTTCATCACTTTCGCACCGACTACGACGCGGTGTGCATCGACTGCCCGCCTTCGATCGGGCTGCTGACATACAACGCGCTGGCCGCGGCTGACCTGGTGCTTATCCCGGTCGAAACCAGCTACTTCTCATTGCAAGGCGCCACCAAGCAGGTGAACACCGTCAAGACCCTGTCGCGTCGGCTGGGTGTGCAACTGCCGGTTTGGATTCTGCCGACGATTCACGATGCGGACAACGCCGTCGCGGCTGACCTGCTCGACGAGCTCCATCGCCGGTTCAAGGATCGCGTGGCCCCGGTGGTGATCCGGCGGGATCAGCGTCTGCGCGAGGCGGCTTCCTTTGGTCAGCCCGCAGCGGACTACGCACCGGGCTCGCACGGGGCCGAGGACTACGCCCGATTGGCGGCCTGGATCGTGGATCACCTCCACATGAGGTCGGTGATCGATGTTTCCAGCGAGCCACACACCGAGCTGGACATCAACGTGCCCCCGGTGAGCCCACGTCTGGTGACCGATCGGCACGTTGCGACGCAAGTACCGTCCGAAGCGGCGCCCGAGTTGGAAGAAGCGGCGATGCTGGTCGGCGACGGGGCCCCGGAGCTCAAGCCGGTCTCTCGCGCGGAAGACGTGGCGCGCCGGGCTCAGGAGTTCCTGCGTCGCGTGGCACTCGGACGCGGGACCGACGCCGCGCCGGGCGTGACCGCCCCCAACATGACTTCTGGCGGCGCGGCGACTCAAGTGATGGAGCCCCCGGCGGTGACCGTCGTCGCGCCCACGCGCCCGCTGCGACTGGTGGAGGACGAAGAGGTCCGCAGCGTGAGTGCCGCTCCTTCCGCGGCTCGCCTGCTGGGCGTGCGCGAAACGAATCAGGGGGTGCTCTTTGTCCAACCTCTCACGAGCGGGCACACGATCTGCATCGCGGGTTCGTTCAACAACTGGTCGGGGGCTTCGCACCCGATGAAGAAGAACCCGGCGCTGGGGGTCTTTGAGCTGTGTCTCAAGCTCCCCCCGGGCAAGGTGATGTACCGGCTGGTGATCGATGGGCAGTGGACCGCCGACCCGCACAACAACCACTGCGAACCCAACCCGTTTGGGGATGCGAACAGCGTGGTGCAGGTTGGGGCGTCGCGGGTGGAGCAGCCGGCCTGAGTGCTGGGGGTTTGAGGGCGAGATTTGACCCGGCGCAGGCCGCGCGGGGTGAGGAGATGCAGCGCGTGAACCCGCACCACGGATCAATGACGGAGCTGAGCGCCGAGTACGACGCGATTGCGGATCTTTTTTTGGCTGAGCCGGCGGGGCTGGAGGTGGGCCCGCGCTTGCGATTGGCCGGGGAATCACCGGCCCAGCCCGCCCCGGCGGCGCCCGCGGTTCGCGAGGCGGTGCCGATTCGGGTCGAGGGGCTGCTGATGGGTCACCTGCCGGTGCTGGGCGGGGCATGGGTGACGCAATATGCCAAGCATGTTGCGGATCAGGCTCATCAGCCGGTGGCGCTGGTGCGGGTGCAGGCGGGAACGCTGAGTGTGGACCTGGTGCTGCCTCGGGGCTCCAGCGGGAAGGTCAACAGCCGCATCGGGGCCGGAGCACAGGGGGAGGATCTTTCGCACGCCCTGGCGAGTGCCGCCAGCGAAGCGAGCCTGTGGCTGGTGCGGGTGGATGAGATTCATGAGCCTGAACTGTTGGCGATGGCCCATCTGCACCGGGTGACGCTGCTGACCGGCGCGGACGACGCCGCCGTCGTTGCGTCGTACCGAACCATCAAGAACCTGATCAGCGCCTTGGACGCTCGCGAAACCGAGACTGGGCCGACCTTGGGTCTGGCGATCATGGGCGCTGGGGAAGAAGACGCGGGCGAGGCGGAACAGAAAATCCGCAAGGCGGTACAAACCTTTCTCGGGACCGAGCTCAAGCCCGCGGCCCGGGTTGGGCGTGTCGGGGCCTGCTCGACACAGACTTTGTACCGGGCGGCCAGCTCGCTCTCCATCGGGGCGCTGCTGGAGCACGTGACGCAGGCGTCGAAAGCCGCCAGCCAACTGATGGAGCCCAAACCCACCCCGGCGGGCGCTACGCCCGCGATGGGCTCAGAAGCAGCCCGAACGCCACTTCAAGTGGCCCCCAACACGCCACCGGTCACCCCGACGGCTCACGCCAAGCCGACGCCGACCCAGCACGGACGCGGGGCGGAGCTGCTGGGGCTGCGGGGGTTGGCGACGATCTGCCCATATGCCCCCGGTGTCTGCCTGGCGAGCGGAGAGGGGGGCAAACTGCATCTGGTGATCGCGGCCTCGGGAGCGGGGGGGGATTGCTCGCTGGATGAAGGGGTTCGTCGCCTGCTGACGGCGGCCGCCTGGGCTGATGATCACGCCGGATTGCTCGAGAGTGCCCATGCCGACGCGCTCGCGGGCGTTCGGGCGACCGGGCCGACGTTGCACCTTCTCACCCCCGACGCGCGGAGCGCCCGAGGCCTGCTGGATACTGGAGTCAAAGTCCACTTGGTGGCCAGCGCCGTCGTCCAGGGCCAGACCGCGACTGTGACCCACGCGCTGAACTAGCCCCAGCCGGGCGGCACGCACGCAGGCTTGGCAAGTCCTAGGGGCGTCGATCGCCCGGGGGCATTGACCTTCGACCCCGCATCGCTACCCTTGCAGCACGTCCTTGGGAAGACCATTCGATGGCCCCATCGTCTAGCCCGGTCTAGGACGTCAGGTTCTCATCCTGAAAACATGGGTTCGAATCCCATTGGGGTCATTCGGCGACTCGCCCTGGAGTCGTGCCAAAGTTTGAAAAAGGCTCGCCTTGATGCGGGCCTTTTTCATTGGGGCGCGAAGGCGGGGGGGCGCACGGCAACCCAACTCGTGCCTCGCGATGGCGACATCATCTCCCGCTCATGTCTTTGCGCACGGCCCCGCTACGGTCGAGTTCGCTGCGGCTCACCTCGAACTGGAGAAACACGCATGACGACCAACGTACTTTTGGCGGGCCTGGTCTTGGCGGGCGGCACGCTGCTCGCTGCCTGCGCTAGCACCGAGCACGCCGAGCAGACCCTCACCCTGAGCCAGGTGCCCGGGCCGGTCAGGGCGACGATCGAGCGCGAGGGTGCCGGGGGCAAGATCGAAGAGATCGAGTCCCAGGTTAAGGACGGCAAGACCGTCTACAGCGCCGACATTGCCGTCGGGGGCCAGACCTACGACATCGAGATCGCCGCCGACGGGTCGATCATCTCCAAAGAACTTGAAACCGACTGAGTCTCCCCGTTGCGGGCCGCCTCACCACCCCCCGACGCGCCCGGCAACGCCCCGGCCAGAGGCGGGCGGTTATCTACAATCTCCCCGCCTTACCCACCTGCGGGTTGGGCCAGGAGAGGACCTTTCATGGATGTTGTGAGTTTCTACACCGGCGAAGGGGCCTACAAGGACTTCGCCGACAAGCTGCGCCGCAGTTGCGAGCGACTGGGGATCACGCCCCACATCGAGCAGTTGCCCTCCACCGGCGTCTGGGCCCACAACAACAGCAAAAAGCCCGCCTTTGTGCTGCGCAAGCTCGTGGAACTGAAGCGCCCGATCGTCTGGTGCGACGCCGACTGCGAGATCATCGAGTTTCCGACCCTCCTCGACATGCCCGCCTTCGACCTGGGGGTTTACAACTGGGCGGCCGACCCCGACGGGGGCACCCTCGACCCCAACTGCAAGCTGCTCCAGGCCTCTAGCGGGGTGCTGCTGCTCAACTACACCTCGCCGATGCTCCAACTCGCCCATCAGTGGGTCGCGGCGGCCGCCAAGCACCCCCAGATCCCCGACGACACCGTGCTCGACCAGGTATTCATGGGCTGGCGTGGCGCCAAGCTCAAGCACTTCTGGCTTCCCCGCGAGTACAACCGCATGGACCTGCGCTGGCCTCATATCAAGCCGGTGATCAACCACGTCTATCGCGACGGGGCGATTTTCACGGGAGCCCAGACGCTGGAGAAGGACCCGTACCTCGGGAAACTCCCCGAAAAGCCCCTCTTTGTGAACCCGGACCATCGACCGGGCTAGGCGTCGGGGCACCACGCGCCGGGGAGGGGCGGGTACGATCCGCGGCATGTCACGCACCCCACTGCCGATCCAGGCGCCTGATTCGGTCGCGGCGACGCGCGAGTTCATCTTGCGCGCCGGGCTGGCGTTATTGATCTTTGTCGTCACCTCGGTCGCTTTTTATCCAGCGTTGATGGCGGGGTACTGCGACTTTGACGACCCGGGATTTTTGCTGCTGCACAACTCCTGGCGCGGGCTGAGTGCGCGAAACCTGGCGTGGATGTTCACCACGCCCCACCTGGGGCACTATCAGCCGCTGACGTTTCTCTCGTACGCCATCGAATACGAACTCTTCCACACCAGCCCCACGCCGGTGCTGGGGACCAACGTCGATCTCAATCCGATGGTCCCGCACGCCACCAACATCATTCTGCACGCCATCAACGGCGTGCTGGTTTTTTGCCTGGCCCGCCAGGTGCTCGTCATCGCCAGGGCCAAGCCCGGCGAGCCGACCCAGTGGGCCCTGCTCCCCAGCGTGCTGGCGGCCCTCACCTGGAGCCTTCACCCCTTGCGGGTTGAGAGCGTTGCGTGGATCACCGAGCGGCGCGATGTGCTTTCCGCGGCTTTCCTGCTGGGGGCTGCGCTTGCGTACCTGCGGGCGTTCGCCAAACCCACCACCCACCGCGCCACCTCGCTGTGGTGGAAGATCTCGATCGCGCTGCTGCTGGCCTCGCTGCTTTCCAAGGCATGGGGGATCACCTTCTTTGTGATCGCGCTGCTGCTGGACATCTATCCGCTGCGCCGCCTCCCCTGGCAACCCTGGAAGTGGACCAAGCACCCCGAGGTGCTGGCGGACAAGATTCCCTTCGCGGCGCTGGGCGTGATCTTTGCGATCAGCGCCGCGTATGCCCAGAAGGTCGCCGCCGCGGGCCAGACCATGAAGAGTCTGACCGAGTGGGGCATTCTGGCCCGGCTGGCGCAGTCGGCTTATGGCCTGTGGTTTTACGTCTGGAAGTCGGTCTGGCCGGCAGACCACGCGCTCTTGTATGAGCTCCCCGGGAAGTTCATTGCGGGCGAGCGGCGCTGGGCGATCGCGGCCTTGGCGGTGCTCGTGCTCGGCGTGGCCGGGGTCATCGCCTCGCGACGGCGCCGCGGCCTGGGCGTTGCGATCATGGCCTATTGCGTGCTCATCGCCCCGGTGCTGGGACTGGCCCAGAGCGGGATCCAGCTCGTCGCCGAGCGATACTCGTATCTGGCCCTGATTCCGCTGGGTATGGCCCTGGCCGCGGGTATCGCGGGCACCGGACACGCGCCCATGCAGGCCCGTTGGGCCCGCGTCCTGTCGCGTGTGGGCTGCGGGGTCGTGCTGGCGCTGTGCGTCGTGCTGGCGGGCCTGACCTGGAAGCAGTGCTACGTCTGGCACGAGACTCGCCAACTCTGGGAACAGGCGATCAAGAGCGGAGCCAAGGGCCCCATCATTCACAACTTCCTCGCCCGCGCCATGGAGAAGACCGAGCAGTACGACGACGCCATGGTCGAGTATCAGCGCAGCCTCGACGCCGACCCCAACTACGGCGACAGCCTCTTCGGCATCGGGCTTTTGCACTACAAAGCCGGACGCACGCTCGAGTCTGAGAAATACCTCTTGCTGGCCGAGAAGTTCACTCCAGACCCGATGGCGGCCCAGTTGCAACTGGGGCTGCTGTACCGGCGCAACCCGGCCACACAGCCCGAAGCGATCGAAGCCTTCGCGCGGGCGGTTGCAACGATTGAAAAGTCTGGCAACCCGCTGCGCACCGGCGAGCCCTATCTGAATCTCGCCTCCGCGTATGGAGAAGCCGGAAACGACAAGCTTGCCTTCGAGCTGCTCCAGTCGGCTGCCCGCTTTCCGGATACTCAGGAGCGGGCGCTCTCGCTGCTTCGGCAAATGCAAGGCCAGTGAAAGCCGCGTGCCGGGCGGCTACCGTCGGCGTCGCGTTTTTTCGCCCACGGAGGGATCCTGAATGCTGCTTTTGTTTGACATCGACATGACCCTGACCAGCACGGGCGGGGCCGGCATGCGCGCGATGAAAGCCGCGGTCACCCGGGCATTTGGCGATCGCTTCGTGCCCGGGGAGGTTCCCTTCGCCGGGCGCTTGGACCCGCTCATTCTTTCCGACATGCTGGCCAGCAGCGGGCTTGAGGCCACCCCCGAGCAACTTCGCCAGGTTCGTGTTTCGTACGCCCAGATTCTGAGCGAACAGATCGCCCAGGGCGATTGCCACGCCCTGCCGGGGGTCTTTGCCCTGCTGGCCCACCTTACGGGCGAGCTGGCCCGCCGCCCCGACCTTACGCTCGGGCTTTTGACCGGAAACTATGAAGAAACGGGGCGAATGAAGCTTCGCGCCTGCGGCATCGACCAATCGCCGTTTGCAGTCAGCGCCTGGGGAGATGAGTCGCCCCACCCCGCTCCCAAGCGGGCGGACCTGGTGCCGATCGCGATCTCGCGCGACGCTGCCCGGCGCGGGCGGACGCTCTCCCCCGAGCGGGTCATCATTATCGGCGATACTCCTCACGACGTGGACTGTGCCAAAGCGCACGGATGTCGCGTGCTGGGGGTGGGCACCGGGCACTCCACTCCACAAGAGCTGCTGGCGCGAGGTGCCGATCACGCGTTACCCAACTTGGCTGACACCACGTCGGTAGCCGGCTGGCTCTTGAGCGCTCCCGGGGCGTGAGGCGTTTGGGCCCCGCGCGGGGATGGATCTGTCCCGCTATGGTTTCGGATTGTTGATTGGCGGCGCACGCGGAGTACCCAGCCGATGTCCGAGAGCTACCGGGCCCTATGCACAGACTTTTACGTGAACCAGAAGCTCACGGTGCGCATGGAGCTGCCCCGGTCGCGCGACACGGTGCTGGATTTTTGCGAGCGGATCCGCCGCCAGTTTCCCGAGATGAAGGCCTTCCGCAAGTACAAGGACGAGCTGGCCCTCGAGTCCTCCCAGGCCGAGATGCCCCATCGCTGGATGGCCCTGCGCTCCAACTCAGTGCGTTCGGGGGTCGTCAACCCCCCCACCCCCGAAGAGGCCTACTCACTCCACGCCTCCATTCTCGAATCCGCCCCGACCTACATGTCCATCAGCCCGCTCGATGTCGATTACGTCGAGTTGCTCTACGGCTTTGACCTGGCGGCCAACGGCAACCACGACGCGATCGTGCTCGACGCGCTCATCCCCGGCTCGCCGCTGGCCGCCCTGCTCGATATCCCCAATACCACCCCCATCGACTGCCAGCCCATGATCGGGCTCTCGCTGGGCAAGCGGGGCGACACCGAGGTGTACTTCGAGGTCAAGACCCGCGCCACCAGCGGCATGGGCCCGCGCGAGAGCGAAGGGCCCGACCCGATCTCCGTCTATCTCACCCTGCGCCGCTTCGGCTCGCTCAGCGACACCAAAGAACTGCCCGGCGTGCTCGCCAAGCTCGCCAAGCTCGGCGAAGAGCTCGTCGAAAGCCGCGTGGTGCCCGGGCTGATTGTTCCGATCCGCGAGGCGATTTCTTCGGGGAATCAGTGACGTGGAGCTCTTGACGCCCGCTCGTGCCCTGCTTTGGCTTCTCCCCCAACCCCACAAGGGTGCGCCGACGCAGCCTGTCGTCGTCCTCGTCATCGCCCTCATCGCGTTCGCGCTGGTCGGCTTTGTGCTGGTGATGCTCTTTCGGCGACAGCTTCTCTCCAAGGACAACGCCGCGGCCGATCAGGGCACGGTCATGGAATCGATCCGCGCCATGCGCAACGCCGGGCAAATCTCCAGCGAGGAGTACGACGCCATGCGCCAACGCATGATTGCGTCCATCCGCTCCGGCACGCCCCCGAAGAACCAGCCAGCTCCAATGGCTCGCCCAGCCATGAAGCCCGCGCCGCTTCCTTCCCTCCCGCCGGGCCCGGCAACGCCCGGCACAGTGGCTCGGCCCGGCTTTGACCTCACCGGAGCGCCCCTGCCTAAGCCTCGGCACTCGCCCCCCGCCGGCCCGCCAGCCGGACCCGAAT
>JAKFUN010000108.1 GCA_021732675.1 Phycisphaerales bacterium | reverse complement strand
GTGCAGCCACTGGAGTTGCCCCCGCGCAGCAGCGGGGCGCCGCTGGCGCAGATTGCGCGGGCGGAGATGGCGCGGGTTCTGCGGGCGGACCCGGCGTCGATCGAGGTGGCGATGTGGGATGTGCCGCCCCCGGTCCGGGCGGGGAATGCGTCGCATGTGATGGCGGCGTGCCTGAGCCAACGGGCGAGTGAGGAGCTGGCGATGTTGTTCGAGGGCGTGGGTTTGGAAGTCGTGGCGATCGACACCCGGAGCCTGTCGTTGGCGAGAGCCGCCCGGGCGTGGCTGGAGCCGACCGGGGTGTGCATGATCGTGGACGTGAGTTGGGAAGGGGTTTCGGTGATTGTGACGGTGGGGTCGAGGGTGGTCTTTGAGCGCGATGTGGATCAGGTCTCGCCCGCCAAGATGTGCGAATCGGCGGCTGCCCGCTGGCGCTTGGACGAAGCGACCATCGCGATGGCGCTGTTGCGGCCGGAACTCGAGAGCTCGGCGCAGATCGCGAACCTGGCGGGGAGCGCGGTGCGTGAGTTCATCGAGGAGATTGTGCCGGAGATCGCACGCTCGGCGGCATATGCGGCGCATCGATACCCAAGCGCAAAGCTGGCGAAGGTCTTTCTGTGTGGCGAGTGGGGTGGGATAGGCGGTCTCAAGGAACGCGTAGAGCAAAAGCTCCACGCTCCGGCCAGGGTGCTGGGGGGCGGGGATGCGATGGATGTCGGACCGTGTGTGTCCGGGGCGAACATGGGCCCGGGATCGCTGCTGGCGCTGGGGTTGGCCATGCACCCGGCGCACGCCACCCACACGCAGGGAGAAGCGGCATGATCGCGGTGAACCTGCTGGCGCAAGCTCGGGTGGCCCGATCGAGGCGGCGGTCGCGACGCCGGCTGTGGCTGGGGTTATGGGCGGCCCATAGCGCTTTGCTGGGCCTAGGGGTGATGGCCCTGGCCCGCACGCAGACCCCGGCGGCGGACGTAGCGGCCGCGATTGAAAAGGCGCAGTCGCAGCGCGATTTCAAAGAGCAGGAGCAGAAGACCATTTCGAGCGAGATCGCGGCCTTGCGCGAGCGGATGGTGCTGTCCGCGATGGTGACAGATCATCCGCACTGGGGGGCGTTGCTCAGCGTGTTGGCTCAGAGCAAGGGCCCGAGCGCCATGCTGGAGAGGATCGAGATTCTCTCCAGGGCCCCGGTGGCCGAACGCGGAAAGGACAAGGCGCCTTTGAGAGAGAGCTACCTGGTCACCATCTCTGGATATGCCACCACGCGTGATGATGTGGCGGGGTTCGTAAAACGTCTGGAGGGCAGCGGGATTTTTGACACGGTAACTCCTCTGGAGACGCGCCCATCCACCTTTGGGTCTTCAGGCGTTGAGATCGTTTCGTTCTCTCTTTCGCTATCGCTCTCCGAGGGCGGGCGGGAGCGCCAGCCATGATGATGGATCAGCGTTTGGCGAAGGAGAGTGTTTTGGGCGTTGTCGTGCTGCTGGCCATGACGCTGATCGCATATTTTGCTGGGATAGACCCGGTGCAGCGGGCCCGTGAGAAGTCGCGTCAGCAGCACGCCACCCTGACGCAGCTGCGCGCGAGTGTCGACAAGGCGGAGCGAGAGCTGGTGGGTCTGCGAGAGGCGCTGGCGAGCACGAAGGCGGCGGCGACGGGGAGCATCACGCTCGTTTCGGCCCGCATGTTGAGCCAGCGCCTGACGGAGATCCCGGCGTTGGCGGAGGGCGAGGGCGTGAAGCTGGCGGAGATCCAGCCGGGCGGGCCGGTGGCGATGGAGAAGTGCCAGCGGGTGCCGATTCGCTTTTCGGGCGAGGGGACGTACGCGGGAATCGTGCGGTTTCTGGACACGCTGCGGGCGGAGCTGCCGGATGTCGAGGTGACTTCGCTCAGTTTATTCGCGCAGCCGGGTCAGAAGACTGGGAGCGCCAGGTTCTCGGCCGATGTCGCGTGGTTCACGTTGCCGGAGATTGCCGCAAAGCCCGCAAGGCCGGCGCGGGGCGCTGCGGCGGCGGCAAATGCGACGCGGGGGCCTTGACGGAGCCCGGGATGAATTGCAGGGTGGGGGCGTGGAACTCACTCTTCAACGTAAGGTCAGCATTGCCGCGGTGACGCTGGCGCTGGGCTTTCTCGCCTTTGATTCTCTGTCACCTGGGGGGAGTGGGTTGGGTCCGGCCAGCGCCGGGGCGGCTCAATCGCCCCCGGCTGCGGCGGCAGCGCCGGCGGTGCCCGCGCGGCAGGCAGCCCCTTCGCTTCGGCAGCGCCTGGAGCAGGCCCGCAAGGGCTTGCAGGAGCCGGCAAGTGATGGGTTTGCGACGCCGAAGGCCTGGCTCAAAAGCCCGCCCGAGTCTGAGAACGAATCCACAGCCCGAAGCCTGGCGCAGCGGTCGGCTGATCTGAGCGCGGCCCATCGGCTCACTGGGGTCTCGCTCGGCGCCAGGCCTTTGGTGGTCATTGACGGCAGTGCGTACTCGCCGGGAATGAGCCTGCACGGCATCACGTTGCGCAGTATTGCGAAGGACGGGCGGAGCGTTGAGATCGAGGCTGGCGGGGTGGTGGCGAGTTTGCACCTCGATACGCCCCCCCGGTCAGGTGGGCGTTGATTCTGTTGCGTGGGCGGCGCGTGCCGGTTGTTCCGAGCGTGTGGCTCGCCACCCGATTCTGCGGCGGCGGTTGGGGTCGGTGCGTTCATCGGTCCGGCTGTGGGGCCGATGAAGGGGGCAGGTAAAACCTGCGGGTCGGACCGGGGGCCGGTCGCCGCAAACGAACACTGGAGTTTCAATGATGTCGATTCGTCGCAATTGTCGTGGATTCAGCCTGATCGAGCTGGTCATCGTGGTGGTGATCATTGGCATCATCGCGGCGATCGCGATCCCTCGCATGAGCCGGGGCGCCGCCGGGGCTGCGGACGCGGCGCTTTCTGGCAACCTGACGGTGCTGCGCAACGCGATCGACCTCTACCACACCGAGCACGGGGGGACGGAGAAGGACTATCCGACCGTGGCGAACTTCGTGGCGCAGTTGACCACGTTCTCTGATGTGGCCGGCGCCACTGCGACGAGCAAGGACGCGACCAAGATCTACGGGACGTATCTGGCGGCGGTGCCGCCGTTGCCGGTGGGGACCAAGCGAGGCCAGACGGGCGTGGCGGCGGCGATCGGCGCGGCGGTGGGCTGGGTCTACGACGACAGCACCGGAGCGATCAAGGCCGGGTTGGCGGACGACGAGACGGACGCGGGTGGCAAGGCGTACAACCTCTATTAAACCTGCTCAGGCCCCGCGTGCCTTCGGTCGGAGAGGGCTGGAGATGACTTACTTTCGTTGCACACACCCGAGGTCGGCCAGTGGGGCTGCTCGGGTGCTTTGCCGCGCATTTTCGATGATCGAGCTGGTGGTGGTGATGACGATCATCGCGCTGGTGGCGGCGGTGGCGACCCCGCGATTCGCGGCGGCGCAGTCACAGTATCGCGTGCAGAACGCGGCGAGCCGGCTGGCGGCTGATTACATCGGGCTTCGGGCGACGGCGATGTCCCAGAGCGCCACGGCCTTGCTCTCCGCAAGCAGCGGGAGCGACGTTTACAAGCTCAGTGTCACGGCGCTGGATGCTTCAGGAGTCGCCCAGTCGCGTGTCGAGACGGTGCAACTGGGGGTGGAGCCGTATGCCGCCCGGTTTCTGGCCGTCACTCAGGATAGTGGGAGTGGGTTTGGGTTTGACGCGTATGGGAATGCGGCGGGGGCGGGGAGAGCCGCTTTGCGTTCGGGCTGGACGATGGTGACGGTTGGCTTTGACGCGGACGGTGAGGTGACGGTGGGGGCCCCGCGCGGCATGAGCCAGGCGCAGCGGGCCGCGGCGGGGGTGAAGTGATGAATGCCCGAGCCAGAGGTGGATTTACGCTGGTGGAGATGGTGGTGAGCCTGGCGGTGGTGGGGCTGATTGGGGCGGCGCTAGCGTCGACGCTTTCGATCGCGGCCCGGGCGCTCCCGTCGCCGGGGGCGCTGCCGGAGCTTGAGACGGCGGCGCGGGCCGCGGCGGTTGAGATGTCGGCCGACCTGCCCATGGCCGGTCAGCTCAAGTCCATCAGCGAGCACGCGATCGAGTTTTCGGTGCCCGATCAGAACGGGGATGGAAGCTCGGAAGTGATTGGCTGGAGATGGACTGGGGTGGCCGGCGGGCCGCTGGTGCGCACGGTGAATGGGGTGAGCTCCACGCGTTTGGCGGCCCTGGATGGCTTCACGCTCGAGTGGGTGACGACGCAGGCGTTGGAGCAGACCGGGTGGCTCAACGTGGAAGGTGCCGAGCAGTTGCTCGCGAGGTTTGCGGAAGCCAGCGACAGCACCTCCAACATCACGCTCACGTCTTACCCAGCGCAGTACTTCGTGCCCTCGCTTCCGGCCGACGCGGTGAGCTATTCGTTGACTCGGATCATGACGCGGTTTGTGTCGAGCAGCGCGACGACGGTGAATGTGCAGATTTGTGCCGACTCGGGTTTGGGCACGCCGGGGGCGGGCCTTTACTCCGGGTCGATCGCGGTGGGCAAGTCGGCGGACGAGCTTACCGACCAGTTTGCCGGGGTGAGCGGGGTAGTCGGGCGCGTCTCAGGCACAGGACTGTGGATCAAGTACGGAACATTGCTGGTGCTGGGTGGACCCAAACTGCCTTACAAGGGACAGGTGGCTAACGGCAACACACGGCTGGCCACCACCGGAACATCCGGGCTTACTTGGACGCAGGTTTTCGACGGCTCTGCGCTTTTCGCGGCCTATGGCACCGTGGTTCGCCCGCGGGCGGTGATGTCCGCGGTCACGCGGGTTCAGAGCGTCCGGCTGACGCTCCTGCCTTCGGGCCAGGGAACGCGGAAGGTGACGTCGGGGGTGGTGCTGTTGGCCAGGCCCACGCTCCCGAGTTCGCCGGTCCCGCTGGCGGCGACCGATTCGATCACGCTGCCAGTGGGAGTCACGATCACGTCGGGGGTCTCGGCGTCGGGCAGCGCGGTGGTGATCGACACCAGCCAGGTGCTCAATGGCCTGGCCAGCGGGCTGAGCGACGTGCTGGGGGGTGGCAAGTGACGCGAGGATTCTCGCTGGTGGAAGCCGCGATCGCGAGCACGATCATGGCGGTGCTGGTGGTGAGTGGGTTGAATGCGTCCGGGCGCCTGGGCGTAGCCCGCTACGACCAGGCCGATCGGGCCCGCGCCCGCGCACTGGCGGATGACCTGGTGGGGGAGATGTATCCCAAGGCCTATCGCGACCCTGTGAGCACCCCGGGCCCGATGGGGTTAGACGCGGGTGAAGGGCCCATCCGGGCGACCTACGACGACGTGGACGACTATCAGGGCCTGCTCGACGCGCCACCCAAAGACATGGCGGGCGAGGTGCTGCCGGGCCTGGACCTTTGGTCACGCGAGGTCAGTGTGGCGCGGGTGCGGCTTGAGAACGGCAAGGCCGTGGCCAGCGCGGCCGACGGGGGATTCTTGCAGGTCACGGTGGTTGTCAAGAAGGGAGACAAGGAGCTGTCGCGGCGGGTGTTTCTGCGGGCGCTTGCGATGGATGCCTCCCGATGAGGACGCGACCGAGCCATCGTGCTAGGAACACCTCGCGCCGCGGGAGCGTCTATCTGCTGGTTCTGGCGGCGGGGGTGGTGCTGACGTCGATGGGAATCGCGGGATTGGCACTGCTGCGGGTGCAGCGTGCGGCGGGGGATCGGGATGATGGCGCCCAGCGGGCCAGGTTGGCGGCCCAGTCGGCGATGGAGGCGGGGGTGGGGGTCATCGCGGCCGACCCCAGCGGCACCTCGTGGCGAGTGGCGCAGAACTCGGGCCTGCTCTTTTCGGAAATGAGCATCGGCGACTCAACGTGCAGCGTGACCATCTCCGACCCCGGAGGGCGAAACCTGAGTCTGTCACCATCGGGGCCGGTGGTGTTGGTGGCTCGTGCGAGCCAAGGCGGGGCCAATCAGGCCATCTCGGCGACCTTCTCGCCCGTGGGCGTGGCGATGCCGGTGATGAAGTCGGCGTTGTGGGCAGGGGGAACGCTGTCGCTGAAGGGGACGCTGTACGCGGATGCGGGGATCGGCAGCAACACCTCCGTCATCGCGGCGGCAGGGGTGGTCCGTGCCGACGTGACGGGGCCGAGCATTTCGGGCACGACCTACTACGGGACCAACAAGATCGGCGCGAGTGTGGTGATGCCTTCGCCCAGGCTCATCGACGAATGGGTGTCGCGGGCGACCAGCATTCCGTTCGCGGCCCTTCCCTCGGGCAAGATCGACAAAGTAGTGCTCGCCGGGGGCACCAACCCCTTCACCAGCAGCGTGAACTCGGCGGGGATCTACGCCATCGACTGCGCCGGGCGCGACATCACCATCTGCGACGCCCGGATCAGCGGCACGCTGATTCTGCTCAACCCCGGGCCGGGTTCGATCATCACCAAGTCCGTGCTCATGGAGCCTTACTTGCGCGACTATCCGGCCTTGCTGGTGCGCGGATCGATCGCCATCTCCATGAACTCGTCAGATCTTTCGGAGTCGGCCGCTGGGGTCAACTTCAATCCCGCGCTCGCTCCGTACCGGGCCAGCACCGACGCTGATCAGAGCGACTTTTACCCGTCACAGATCAGCGGGATCACCTATGTCAGTGGCGCTCTGTCCCTGGGCAGCAGCAGCACGTTCGAGGGTGTGGTGCTGGCCGGTGGGGCGATCACGATGGCCGACACAGTGACGCTGCGGAGCCGCCCGCCGGAAAGCGTGGTGGCTGGCTTCTGCGAGATTACGGGGTTCAAGTTGAGCCGATCGAGCCTGGCGCGGAAGGTGGACTAAACCTCATCGAAGCGCGGTGTTGGGCACAGAGGTCTACGCGGCCTTGGGCGTCGCCTCGCGCGTCAGCGCCGTCGCCTCCATCTGGGCGTGCCGGGCGAAGAGGGCGTCGAAGCCGGAGAGGTCGAGTGCGAGAATCAGGCGGGCCAGGGCTGGGTCAAGCTGGGAGCCGGCGGAGCGGGTGATCTCGGCCAGCACCTTGTCGCGGCTCATGGCGGCCCGGTACGACCGGGTGCTGCTCATGGCGTCAAAGGTGTCGGCGACGGCGATGAGGCGGGCCATGAGGGGGATGGAGTCCCCGGAGAGGCGGGCGGGATATCCGCGGCCGTCGAAACGTTCATGGTGGTGCAGAACCCCGGGCAGGATGTCGCGCAGCAGCGGGATGTCCTTGAGGATGCGATGCCCGATCTCGGGGTGGAGCTTGATGGCGGCAAACTCGTCTTCGGTGAGGCGCCCGGGCTTGGTGAGGATGGCCTCAGGGACGCCGATCTTGCCGACATCGTGGACCAGCCCGGCGATGTAGACCCGCTCGGATTGGGCCTGGTCCATGCCGTGGGCGAGTGCCAGTTGCTGCGCGACGTGGGCGACACGTTCGGAGTGGCCAAAGGTGTAGCGATCTTTGGCGTCGATGGCCGAGGTGATGGCCCTGACGGTGCCGAGGAACATCTCGCGCTGGTCTTCGTAGAGCCAGACGCTTTCGCAGAAGCCGCTGATGAAGCCGGCGAGCGCTTCGACGATCTGGGTGTCGTAGGAGTTGACGATGCGATCAACGCCCCCCTTGTCGCCCGCGGCCAGCACGCCGACGCTGCGCCCCTTGCAGACGATGTGCTGCACGACGACCTGATCGCCCGCGAACGCCGAGAGCCCGGCGGCGAAGGGCAAGACCACCGGGCCGGGCGTGGCGCCGGCGTGCATGAGTGCGCCGATCCGCGGCGCCGCGTCGGCGCCCAGAGTGCCGGCGACGACACTGCGCCCGCGCAAGGGGGAGGTGATCTCCGGGGAGGCATCGAGGCAAAGCCCGACCCAACTGAAGTTGGAGGCGCCGCGCAATCGCTCTACGACAAATCGGAGAAAGCCCGGCACGTCGAGGGGTGCGTGGGCGCGGCGGCCCACGGCGTACACCAGGTCGATGGTGTCGTAGCACTCGCTCAACTGCGTCGTGAAGCCCGCGAGGGAAGCCTCTTGCTCGCGCAGGGCCGCGAGGTCGCGGACGGCGCCGAACAAGGCGGTCATGAGCAAGCGAGCTGCTCGGGGATCAAGCGGGCCAGATCGAAGCAGGGCATCGCGGGTGAGGGCAGGGTCGGCGCCGGAGCTGGCGCACAGGGTGTCAAACTCCGGGCCGGGGGTATCGAGGCCGATGGCCACCAGGCGCGTGCCGGGCTGAGTGCTGAGGAGGTCCAGGGGCACGACGACCAGGCGCAGGCCCGGAAGGGGCACCAGCACGTCGGGGGTGGTCGCGAGAGGCTGGGCGAGCGCTTCGCGCATGGGGAGCGAACCGAGCAGGGTCTCGATGGATTCGTCGAGGGTGCCCAGGGCCGCCACGACGTGGCCCGAGGGGCCAAGCACGCATGCGGGCGTGGCGAACTCTTGGGCGCGCTGCAGCAAAGGCCCCCAGTGATCATCGGTCGCGGCGCGTAAGTCGGGTTGTGAATGGGGGGCCATGCTCGATCCTTGCAAGTTAGGCCGCGACGCCGGGGCGGAAGTCTCCCAGGGGCGCATCGCCGACGAGGGCGCGGACCCGCTCCACCAGTTGGCGCACGCCGAAGGGCTTGGGGATGACTTCTTGAATGTTGGTCAAGGCGAGGTCGTCGGCGGAGAGGACATACCCCCGGCCAGTGAGCATCAG
The DNA here is from genome assembly GCA_021732675.1 of Phycisphaerales bacterium. Classification (GTDB taxonomy): domain Bacteria; phylum Planctomycetota; class Phycisphaerae; order Phycisphaerales; family UBA1924; genus RI-211. Next base: position 4,122 of record JAKFUN010000108.1, on the reverse strand, counting down.
CACCGGGGTGGTCTCCAAGCCGTGGGTGAGCTTGAGCTGTTTGCAGAGGTCGAGGCCGTTGACTTCGGGCATCTGAAAATCGCTGATGATCAGGCGGGGCCGGAGTTGCTCTGGGCCGAGAATGGCGTCGAGGGCTTCACGCCCGTTGCGGGCCTCGCGCACCCGAAACCCGAAGGCGGCGAGCTTCTGGGCCACGATCTGGCGGATGTGGATCTCGTCGTCGCAGATCAGGATGGTCAGGCCCGGGTTCGTCACAAGGATGGCATCGAATGCCGCGGGCGGGGGCTTGAGATCGAGCCCCGTATCGGTACCGGGGCGAGGTTCTCGGGCCGGAAAACGCGGAGAAGGCCAGCCGCAACGCCCACAACGCCAACCGACCAGCCTCCGAATACCATGTGTGCGTGCCAGAAACCACCCACATCGAGACGGCCCCTGCCCCTAGCCCAGTTGTTGCCAACCCCCCTTCGCTGCCGTCGCCCGCCGGTTCCGCGGGCGTTCTCCCTGATGCTGCGTCGCCCGCCATCGCCCGCGAGGGGTGGCCGATCGTCGCGGGGTTTGTGGTGGTGGGCGTGCTGGTGAGCGGGATTGCGTATCTGGGGCTGTACAGGGTGGGGTTGGAGCGATTCTCGTACCCAATCATGCTGGGGGCGTTGCTGCTCATCATGTGGTGCATTTGGTTCTTTCGAGACCCGCCGCGCCGTTTGCCTGCGGAGCCGGGGGTGGCGCTCAGCCCTGCCGACGGGGTGGTGTGTTTGATCGATCACGCGCCCTTGCCCCCGGAGCTGCGCGAAGCGATGGGCGAGCCGGCGACACCCCGCCAGCGGATCTGCGTCTTCATGAACGTCTTCAATGTCCACGTCAATCGGTCTCCGGTGGGTGCGACGGTGCGGAGCGCCGTGCACCATCACGGCAAGTTTTTCAACGCCTCTTTCGACAAGGCCAGCGAGCTGAACGAGAGGTACGGACTGGGGCTCGAACTGCCCGACGGGCGCACGATGGCCTGCGTGCAGATCGCCGGATTAGTCGCGCGCCGGATTGTGTGCCGCGTGCGCGAGAAGGACGTGCTGACCCCGGGCCAGCGCTTCGGGCTCATCCGGTTTGGATCTCGGGTGGATGTCTATCTGCCAGAGGGCGCGACGCCACTGGTCAAGGTGGGGGATCCATCGGTGGCGGGTGAAACCAAGCTCGCGTTGCTGGGAGGTGCGTCGCCAAGCAGCCAAAGCGAATCGCACGCCGGGAGCGAAGCATGTTCCTAAAACTGGGTCCACGCAAGCCCGAGTTCCCCCTCGCGGCTCTCATCCCCAACCTCCTCACCACCCTGGCCCTGTGCTGCGGGCTGGCGTCGCTGCACTTTTCCATCCGGGGCGAATGGGAAAAGGCGATGGGCGCGATCGTGCTGTCCGGAGTCTTTGATGCCCTGGACGGGCGGGCGGCCCGCCTGCTGCATGTCACCTCCGGTTTCGGCGCTGTGCTGGATTCGCTCTCGGATTTTCTGGCATTTGGAGTGGCACCCGCGGTGCTGCTGCATCGCTGGCTGGACATGCAGGACAAACTCACGGGACGACTGGGGGCGGTGATTCAGGCGGCGGTGATGACCTACGCCTTGTGCTCCGCGTTGCGACTGGCCCGCTTTACCGCCGACGTGCCCGCGGGCAAGCCCGCAGCCCGGGTGCCCGAACGCCCGCCGGAGAAGATCGGGTTTGAGAAGCCGGCGAGCTTTTTCACGGGGATGCCCACGCCAGCCGCAGCCGGCTGTGCCATGATCCCGACGATGCTGGCCGCCAGCGACACGGTGCGCTATGAGCTGCCGGCGTGGAGCGTGGTGGGGTTTGTGTTTGTGATCGCGCTGCTGATGATCTCGCGCGTGCCGATGTTCTCGCTCAAGGCGCTGCGGATCCGGCGGCGATGGGTGGGCCCGATGATGGTGCTGGTGGGGCTGGGTGTCGTGGGGATGATGAAGGACCCCTGGCTGACGATGGCGACGCTGTCGTGCATGTACCTGGCGTCGATTCCCCTCACGCTGGAGCGGGCGCGAAGGGGGCGCAGGCTGGCCAGAGCACAGGCGACGGCCGAGTAGGCTGCCAGCCCGGGGAGCGGGTCATGCTGGCGTGCCCGCGCCAAGGCGACCTTCGCTGGCGCCTCAGGCTCGTAACGGCACCGAGAGACCCTCACCCCCGCGGCTTTAGTACCCAGCCTGAGCCAACAACCCTGCGATCGTCGCGGCGATGGCCAGCACCGACGCCATCAGGCTCTCCCCCGCGATCAGCCCCGACGCCACGGGGATGGTGAACTTCTTGCCGGACTTTCGATGCAGGCGCAGCCAGATCTCGGCGGCGATCGCCCCGATCAGCCACGACAGGCAGTTCGAGAAGGGCAGCACCCACGCCAGGCCCACCGCAGACGCCGAGGGGGTGAACTTCTTGTACTTGGCGGGCGTCAGCTTCTCGATGAGTGGGAGCAAGATGCCCACGATCGCCCCGATGAGGATCGCCCAGCGGGCCGTTTCCGGAAGTTCCTTGATTCCCTTCACCAGCACCTGAGCGACGGCAGCCCACGCCCTCGTGGAGGGCAAGCCGAAGGTCTCGAGCTTGGCGCGGTCGGGGACCATGAGGTAAAAGATGGGCACGATGGCCAGGGTGCCGCAGAAGACCCCGATGAACTGGGCGATGAACTGCTTGCGGGGGTTGGCACCGAGCAGATAGCCGGTCTTGAGGTCGGTCAAAAGGTCCGCCGAACTGCTGGCGGAGTTGGCGGCGATGCCCGCCGAGGCGAGGTTGGCGTGGATGTTCTTGGGGGCGAGCGCGGCGAAGGTGAGCTGCATCACCTTGCCCATCGCTCCGATGGGGGTGGTGTCGGTCTCTCCGGTAGCGCGGCTGGCGACGAGCGAGAGGACGAAGGACATCAGGACCGCGACGATCCCGGCGTACCACGACACCTGGAAGGCAATGATCTGCAGGGCCACCATGGCGATGGTGATGGGGACCATGCCCCAGACCATCCACGACCCCGGGACCTCGATGGCTGCCATCTTGCGGGCCAGATCTGCCTCGCGGGTCTGATGCGGGGCGTTGCCCTTGAGGCCAGAGAAGGCCCGCACGATCGTCTTCCACTGCAGGCCAACGCTCATGAGGCTGGCGAAGACCATGACGGCGGTCCCGCCCCACAAGGCCCAGCCGCGTAGGTTCAGCAGGTTTTCGCCAGCGAACTTGAAAGACTGGACGTAGCCGGGTTCGTTGGCGTGGGCGGCGTCCAGGCCTGCGAGCCAGGGGCCGACGACAAAGAAGAGGATCAACGAGCTGACCATGAGAGAGATGGCGACGCGCAGCCCGACGATCATGCCCGCCGCGACCAGCAGGAGCGAGGTATCCAACTGGTACTCATTGGGCCGGGTCTTGCCCGAGTAGAGACCGGGGATCAAGGGAAGCAGAATGTGGTCGGTGACGGGCGCTTTGGGCATGTGGCGCTTGAGCCAGCCGATCTGGTCGATGATGCTCTGGTCGACCCGCAGAACCGCCACGATCATCCCCGAGACCAGCCCGATGATGAGGACATAGGCCTTGTGCAGGGCGTCGACGCTCTTGCTGTAGAGGCTGCGGAGGGTTTCGGCAGCCGCCAACCCCGAGGGGAAGGGAAGCTGCTCGTGGTTGATCATCTGCCGCTTCATGGGAATGGCAAGGAAGACGCCCATGAGCCCGGTGAGGAGGGTGAAGGCGGTGACGACGCGCCAATCGAGCACGTCTATGGTCTTGATGTCCGACAAGGCCTGCCCGGGGGCCGGCTCATGCAAAAGCATGATCGCCCCAAACATGGTGGCGATGGTCGATCCGGTCGAATAGCCGGCGGCCGAGGCGGTGGAGGCCATGCAGGCGTTTTCGAGCACCGACATCTGGCTGACACGCTTGCCGCTCGTGAGGACGACAAAGTTCCAGATGACAAAGGAGAGGACGCAAGCGGTGATGGCGATGCCGAAACCCCAGCCGATCTGGAGGCTGGTGTAGAGGTTGGCCGCGGACATGAGCATGCCCAGGGCCCCGCCCATGAGGACCGCTCGCCAGGTGAGCTGGGGCATTTTGTCGCCCTGGTAGACGTGCTTGAACCAGTGCTCGTCCTTCTGCTCGGGGG
>JAKFUN010000043.1:11037-12775 GCA_021732675.1 Phycisphaerales bacterium | reverse complement strand
CCCCAAGTTCGACCTCTTCATGGCCCGGTTTGCCGGAGCCGCCGACTTGGCCGGGGCCTCTGGTCCGCTCGCCGAGGCAGGCCAAGGCGCGGTTCGGGTTTTGTCTCTGAGCGCCAAGGAGCTTCCGTTGCTGGCCGGGGCCTTCGGGGCCGGCAGCGGGGCGCGGGGCTCGGTCGCCTGGGGCTTTGTTCGGGCCGACACCGAGCCCGACTCAGGCTGGTGGGTGCTCTGCGTCCGCGGGGGCGAGCGGGAAGAAGCCGTCGCGGCCGCCGGGGTTCAAGAGCTCTGCGCCGCCCTGGCCGAGCCGCGCGATCCTGAAGACGAAACCGTCTTCGCCCTGGCGGTCCGCCCCGCCGAACTCGTCGCCCGGGCAGCCCTGGCCACCCGTTCTGAAGCGCGCAACCCACTGCGCTGGCTCACCCGGGTTGATACCTCCATGCGCCGGCACACCGACGGGGAGTTCACCGGGGCGATCCGGATCGAAATGAACGATCGCCTGCTCGAAGCCGCCCCTTCCGCCCCGCCCCTTGGCAAGTAAGTGCCCTTTCCAGCAACCTTTGACGCTCGCTGAACGTGCAAGCGGCCTCGGCCCGCGCTATAGTCAACCGGTTGGGGATTCCCCAACCCCAAAACCTGCTCGGCACCCGTGTTTCCCCTGGCAAAGACTGGTCCCGCCCCTGTCGGGCCTGCCGGAGGATGTCTCCGCTCGCAACTGGCCCTTTCGTTTTTTTGAGTCTTCTCCAATGACAGCCTCCACCACCCCGTCCGCCCCGCAGCACTCGTCCAACAAGGGCCTGAACGTCCCTCGCAACGAGCGCATCCGCAATGTGGCCATCATCGCCCACGTCGACCATGGTAAGACCACCCTGGTCGATAACCTGCTCAAGCAGTCCGGTAACTTTCGTACCGGCGAGCTGGAGAAGCTCGAGGGCGGCCAGCACGGGCTCATCATGGACTCCAACCCGCTCGAACGCGAACGCGGGATCACCATCCTCGCCAAGAACTGCGCCGTGACCTATCACGCGCTCGACGGCAAGGAATATCGCGTCAACATCCTCGACACCCCGGGCCACGCCGACTTTGGTGGCGAAGTCGAGCGCGTGCTGCGCATGGCCGACGGCTGCTGCCTGCTGGTCGACGCCTCCGAGGGCGTGATGCCCCAGACCAAGTTCGTGCTGGGCAAGGCTTTGGAGCTGGGCCTGCAGCCGGTGGTGATCGTCAACAAGGTTGATCGCCCCGACGAACGCGTCTCCGAGGTCGTTAACGAAGTCTTCGATCTGCTGGTGGAGTTGGGCGCCGACGACCATGCCCTCTCGTTCCCGACAATCTACGCCTCGGGGAAGAACGGGTGGGGGACGCGGACTTGGCCGATCCCCGACCCCAAGCCGACGACGCTGCGCGACGTGTTCGAGGCGATCATCAAGGAAGTACCGCCCCCGCCGGCGGACACCACCAAGCCTTTGCAGTTGCTGGTGACCAACATCGACTACAACGAATACGTCGGGCGCATCGGCATCGGGCGTGTGGTCAACGGCACGATCAAGGCCGGCCAGCGGGTGACGGTGATCAAGCGCGAAGGTGAGCACGTCGACACCAAGGTCACGCAGCTCTTGCAGTTCATCGGGCTCAAGCGCGCCGAGGTGGATCAGGTGGAAGCAGGCGACTTGTGCGCCGTCGTCGGGCTCGAATCCGTGGACATCGGCGACACCATCGCCGACCCGGAATCGCCTGTGCAGCT
>JAKFUN010000043.1:0-10511 GCA_021732675.1 Phycisphaerales bacterium | reverse complement strand
GAGCCGGCGACCGGGGACATTCCCCATCGCATGCAGGGGGTGCTGATCAGCCTGGAGACGGCGTCGGTGACGACCTTCGCCCTGGAAAACCTGGCGGACCGGGGCGTGATGTTCGTCGTCCCCAGCGACAAGGTCTACGCCGGGCAGGTGGTGGGGGAGCACAATCGCGACAACGACCTGACCATCAACATCACCCGCCTGAAGCACCTGACCAACTTCCGGGCCGCGAGCAAGGACGCGACGGTGGTCCTCAAGGCCCCCCGGAAGATGAGCCTGGAATACGCCCTGGAGTACATCGAGGACGACGAGCTGGTGGAAGTGACGCCGACCTCGATCCGCCTTCGCAAGAAGATGCTCGATGAGGCGTCGCGGCGCAAGTCCGAGCGTTCCAGCCGCGATAAGGACGCCGCGGAGTAGGGGGGCCCCGGTGCCCCAGGGTCCAACCGGCAAGCGCCCTTCTCGAAACGTCTGGACCTTTGGGGCGATTGATGCGTATCAGGGATGTGGGCGGGGCGGCAACAGCCTCGCGTGCCGCCGCCCTCGAAACGTGCTATCTTGTGGGCCGGTTTCCGCTATGGGCCTGGCGCTCATGCGGAAACCAATGCCTCTGCCTTGGGCCAGACGCGACGTGGGATACCTTGGAGCCTGCCTGCTATGGAAAAGATGTTCTATTCGATCGAGGAAGCCGCCCAGAAGCTCAGCAAGTCCGTGGACGATGTGCGCCAGATGGCCACGCGCGGGCAGCTTCAGGAGTTCCGCGATCGCGACAAGCTCATGTTCAAACGCGAGCAGGTGGACCTCCTCGCTGGCGGCGATGACGGGGCCATCCCCCTTGCCAGCGACAGCGGGGAGATCTCCCTCAGCGGCTCCGGCACGGGCATGAAGATGGAGCCCATGATGGGTGGGGGCAAGGACGACAAGGACTCCACCGGCATCTCGATCTTCGAGGCCGAAGGCACCGACGACGCCGATGCCAACGCCGTCACCCGCGTCTCCTCCGCGCCCACCATGCAGGATCCGGGCAAGAGCGGCTCGGGCTCGGGCGGGTTGCTCGACCTCACCAAGGAGGCCGACGATACCTCGCTCGGCGCCGGGCTCATGGAAGACGTGTACGGCTCGGAGACGATCGCCCAGCAGACCGCTGCGGAGACCGCCATCGGGGCCGGCAGCGGGGATGGGGCGTTGTTCGAGTCCCCCTCGGGGACCGATTTCGAAGCCGCGACGGGCGCCGGGGCCATGATGGCGGCCGCCGCCCCCGAGGCCTACGACGGGGTCTGGTCCGGAATCGCCGGCGGGATTTCGCTGGGCGGCGCGGTGGTCTGCCTCATCGGCGTCTTCGCCGTGATCATCGGCTTTACCAGCACCACCGGGGGCGGCTTGATGAACACCCTGGGCGACAACTTCCTGGCGATCATCGGCGGGGCGGTGGGCGTGACCGCCGTCGCCGCGGGCGTCGGGTTTGCGCTGGGCAAAAAGTCCTGAGCGGGAGGCTGTTTTTACGACTCCAGATCCCGGGCTGACCCGGGATTTTTTCTTTTTTGTCGCCGGACAAATGGTCCTGAAAGCGCAAGCCGCAAGGTGCGCCTGAATCACACCCGGCGCATGCTCTCGCGCCCTGGTGCCTGCCCGGGCTGGACGATCTCGGGGTGGTGTTGAGCCTGGTGCTGGGCTGGGGTGTGGGCCGGAGCGAGACAGCGCCCAGCCAGCACGCGCCCCACAAAAAGCTCGTGATCAGCCTCAAGATCGATGTGCCGGAAGACCTCGCAGTCGAGCGCCAGCTGGGCCGACGCCGGGATCGGCGCACCAGTCACGAGCGGGTCCAGCGGGCGGCCGTCAAAGGGGTCGCCCATTCGCGGGCGGACCGGGTCTGCGAACTTTTTCAGCGTGAGGGCCTCCCCCGGCTCGACGCGCCAGAGGGCGAAGTGGTGTGAATCTCGCAAAATCGAGGTGATCCAGTGCCCGGAGCGAATGGTGACGCTGACGAGCAGGGGCTCGTCGGCACACACCTGCACGCTTCTGGCCAAGATTCCGGCGCGTCGTCCGTCGTGGGCCGAGGAGAGCACGAACAGCGCCGAAGGAAGCGCGGCCGCCGCCTTGATCGCCTCAGAAAATTTCGGCGTGGTGTGGTTCATGACGACCCCAAGCGAAGACCCGACGCCAAGACCTTCTGAGTTCGTTGCGAAAATGGCACACGATTCGGGGTAAAACGGGTTTTGGGAACCAAACAAAGCCAGAAAATCACCGAGTTTTCAACAGGTTGTCCACGTTCACCGACAAAGTGGGTGAGAGTGTTGCTATGTGGGGCAAAGTGTGTAAGATTCCCCTGTCCGCGATGGGTCATGGCTGACCAGTCGTTGGGCGGGAATCCGCGTGGAGACGCGACTCATGGCGACAAAGGTCCAAAGTCGGGTCACTGCGGGGTTCATCGGTCGATTGGCCACTGGGGCGGCAACGCAGCGTGTAAACCATGATCTTCACGGGATATGCCGAGATCACGATCGACGCGAAGCAGCGTCTGGCGATCCCCGCGAAGTTTCGCGGCTTGCTGGATCCGGCCCGCGACGGGAACGCGTGGTACTGCATTCCCTGGCCTGGGCAAGGGCTGATGCTCTTCACCGAGCCGATGTTCAACCAGTTCGCCAATCGGGGCGAGGGGACGCTGACCCCAGGCGAGGACGAGGGCGAGTTCGAGACGAGCTTGTACGGGTTGACGGAGCGATTGGAGATGGACAGCGCGGGGCGGATCACGCTGCCCAAGCTGCATACGGATCTGACGAAGCTGGGGAACGAGGTGGTGGTGGTGGGCAGCCGCTACCGGCTCGAAGTGAGGGACAAAGCGACATGGACAGCGGGGATCTCGGGGAGGTTCGAACGCCTGGCCCTTCAAGCCAGGAAGATCAAGATGGGCCCGGCAAGCGAGGTTGGGGGAGCGACGACGACTCGCTGAAGTGGGGCAAGGGAAGGCCCTGAGTGGTAGGTCAGCTCTCCGAGCCGACGATGAACGCGACCTACCAGTAGGGACTGACACGAGAGAGAGACGCGAACGCTTCTGAAAAGAACCGAATCGCGTGTGGGGTCAAGGAGGACCCGGCGGCTTGCAGGGACGCAGGCCGCGACAAATCGACGGGCGGATTGAGCTGGCAGGGATGCCGGCCCAACGACCCGAGCACGGGAAGGGCAGCGCGGCAAGGACGCCGCATCGCCGGACCCATCGATCGCGAATGGCCACCACCTTCGCTGTCGAAACCGCTCGGGCCCTTTCGCCCACACGCCCGGCTGCGCCACCACCAGCCGGGCGTTTTTCAATTGAGGAAGGCACTAGGCACTAGGCACTAGGCACTAGGCACTAGGCACTAGGCACTAGGAAGTGGGAACTGGTGCAGCCGCTTTGATTCTGCACCCCAAACTCCGAACAACGACGTTCGGCCCCAGTCTCCAGTCCCTAATGCCTAATGCCCAATGCCCAATGCCCAATGCCTAGTGCCTACTGCCTCACCCCCAAGGACCCGCGGCCTTGATCAAGTACATCGGTTCCAAGCGACTGCTGATCCCGGCGATCTTGGACGCTGTGCGCAGTATCGCCCCCGGCGGCACGGTGATCGACCTCTTCTCCGGCACCTCGCGGGTTGGGCACGCGCTCAAGCGGGCGGGGTATCGGGTGCTGGCCAATGACCACAATGCGTATGCCGCCACGCTGGCCCGGTGCTATGTGGAGGCCGACGCGGGCGACGTGCTCGCCGACGCCAGTCGTCTCATCGCCGAGTTCAACACCTTCCCTGGGCGCCCGGGCTACTTCACGCACACCTTTTGCGAGCGGTCTCGCTTCGTTCACCCCAAGAACGGCGAGCGGATCGACGCGATCCGCGAGGCAATCGCCTCCAAGGGTTTGGAGCCGGAGCTCGAGGCGGTCATGCTCACTTCGCTGATGGAGGCCGCCGACCGAGTGGATAGCACGACGGGTTTGCAGATGGCGTACTTGAAGACCTGGGCCCCGCGGGCGACGCGCGAGCTGGAGCTGCGTGTGCCGGAGGTGCTGCCCCGGGCCGCCAGCGGCAAAGGGGCGGGGTTTCAACTCGACGCCCACGCCGCGGCTACTGAACTTTCAGCTGACATCGCCTACATCGACCCACCCTACAACCAGCACTCGTACCTGGGCAACTACCACATGTGGGAGTCGCTGGTGACGTGGGACAAGCCCGAGGTTTACGGCGTGGCGTGCAAGCGGGTGGACGTGCAGGCCCGTCGCAGCGTCTTCAACTCGCGCCCGAAGTTCCGCGACGCGTTCGCCAGCCTGCTGGGCAGTGTGCGAGCGCCGGTGCTCATCGTGTCGTTCAGCGACGAGGGATTTGTAAGCCGCGATGACATGGGGGCGCTGCTCGGATCACTGTGGGATGGAGCCGCCAGCGTCAGGACGATCGAGCACGACTTCAAGCGATACGTGGGTGCCCAGATCGGCATCCACAACCCGCAAGGGGAGAAGGTGGGGGAGGTGAGCCACCTGCGGAACCGGGAGTACGTGTACGTGGCGCGTCGCAGCGGCGCGTGTTTCGAGTAACACAACCCGTCGAAGCGGTACATTTGGAGAGAGCCGCCCCGGGGGGGCGGCGGAGTCGACGCGTATGCAATGCTCCCTCCGCCCCTCCGGGTCGGCTTCCTACACAGATCCCTTCGACGGGTTGCGCTCGCCCCTTGGGCTCGCTCCACCCGTCGCTACATTCCGGCGCCCCTTTGGGGCGAAGGCTTCTGTGACGTTCCTGCATATGGACAGATGCCGCTTGAGATGGGCTCAAGTGGCGGCGTCGGATGCGAATCACTCGTCGCGAAAAGACCATGCCGCGACCAGGGTCTCACGCCTTACTGACGTGTATCCCCGTCGACCCGAACCCACCCGTGCCTCGCACCGTCGGATCGAGCTCGTCGACCTCGACCACCTTGGCGTGGGCCACCGGGGCGATGACCATCTGGCAGATTCGCATGCCATGGGTGATCGCAAACGCCTCGCGCCCGAGGTTGATGAGCCCGATTTTGAGCTCGCCCCGATAGTCGCTGTCGATGGTCCCGGGCGCGTTGGGGACGCAGATGCCGTGCTTGGTCGCCAGGCCTGAGCGGGCCCGGATCTGGCCTTCGTAACCAACGGGGATGGCGACCGCCGCACCGGTGGGGATGACCACGATGTCGCCGGGGTTCATGACGACCGGCCCGGCCGGGAGGCACGCGGCGATGTCCAGGCCGGCGCTGCCTTCGGTTTGGTACGCCGGGAACGTCGCCTCGGCGACTAAGCGCCGGACCCGAAGCGTGGGGTGTGCCATGGAGCCAGCGTCGCTCATGCCGTTCGGCCGCTGTAAAGGGCCGCGACGGTCATGCGTCCTATGCCCGGGGAGCGAGGTAGCGTGACGACGGCGGGAGCGTGGCTTCCCTCCTGCTCCTCGATAAGCCGGTCGTAGCTCTCCAGAGCGCGGACGGCTGTCGCCACCGATCGCTCAAGGCTGGATTGCCCGGCGACCTGCTTGAAGATGTCGCGCGATGAAGGATCGGAGCGCTGCTGGGACTCGCGGAGGGCTGCCACCAGCGCGGCGGCCCGTTCGCGGGCGGCTTTGAGTTCGTTCAGAATGCGTTCAGAGTCAGTCATACGTATTGGTGCAGATCCACGCGCCGGATCCATCGCTCGGGCCCATCTCGCGGGATTTGACGCCCACGAGTCCCCTTCGATGATCAGTGGGAATGCTATCCCCACTCTTTCGATCGCCGCAAGTCAGCGTAGCCCTGTCGGTTGATCGGTGGATTTTGTATTTTGTTTGGGTCAGGAGCGGTCGGCCGTGACGGGTGTTCCCCCTTCCGGGCGCTTCATCTCGGGGACATGGCGGCCGATGGCCTCGATAACTGAACGCCGATCCGGGCTGCTCCGCAGGGCCGAGAGCTCGGCCACCATGCCCGCGACGTCAAAGGCCGCGTGCGTCGAGGCCCCCAATGCCATGATGCCGGGATAGGGCGTGGGCTTGAGGGCTTCGGCGTCGTAGGCGAGCTCTTCGTAGAGCTTTTCGCCCGGGCGCTGGCCGGTGAAGACGATGTCAATCTCGGCCCCCACGAGGCGTAAGCCCTTGGGGGGCAGGGGCCCGAGCACCCGCGGCTCAAAGCCATTCAGGCGGACAAAGCGCTGGGCCAAGTCCAGGATCTTGACGGGTTCGCCCATGTCGAGCACGAAAATGGTGGGGGAGTGAGGGGTGCCGTGGGCGTCGATGGCCGCGGCTTGGATCACCAGCGTGGCCGCCTCGGTGATGGTCATGAAATAGCGGGTCATGCGCGGGTCGGTGACCGTGATCGGCCCCCCCTCGGCCAGCTGCGCCCCCCAGATCGGCAGCACGCTGCACGCGCTCCCCAGGACATTGCCGAAGCGGACCATCGTGAAGCTGGTCTTGGGGCCCAGCTTGCCCGCCTGCCCGGCGTTCATCGCCTGCACGTACATCTCCGCCAGGCGCTTGGTCGCCCCCATCACGCTGGTGGGATTTACCGCCTTATCCGAGGAGATCATCACAAACCGTTCGGCCCCGGCAGCCAAGGCTGCGTCCGCGATCGACTTGGTGCCGAAAAGGTTATTGGTCACTGCGTGGGAGGGGTGGTCCTCCATCAGCGGCACATGTTTGTGGGCGGCGGAGTGCAAGATGGTGTGCGGGCGCAGGGCTACCAGGTGCCGCAGGGTCTGGTCGGCATCGACCACATCGTGCAGCAGGGCCTTGCGTGGCAGGTCCGGAAATCGCCGGGCCATCTGGCGATCGATCTCGAAAAGCGCATTCTCGCTGCGCTCCATAAGAATGATCTGGGCGGGCTTGAAGGTCGCGGCGATTCGGCACAACTCACTGCCAATGCTTCCACCGGCTCCGGTGATCAATACCCGCTTCCCCTCCACGACTCGCGCGACGGCCTTGCGATCGATCCCGTAGGGGACGCGCCCGATCAGTTCGACCAGGTCCACCCCGGGCTGCGAAGCGCTGACGGGTTTGGAGACGATTGAGCCCAGGGAGTCGGAAAGGGTGGGAATGAAGCGTTCGACGATGCCAAGTTGGCGCAGCCTCGCCCGGGTCTTGAGGGTGGCGGCCGGCAACCCGCTGGGGAGGGAAACGATCGCGCCGCTGATGGGGCTGGCGGCGTGCAGGCCGGCGAGGTCATCCAGAGTGCCCAGCACCGGGAGCCCGCCGATCTCTTCGGGAGTCTCTTCGGAGGCGGCTTCGATCAGGACGCACCCGATCGGGCGGGGGGACTCGGGGGTGCCCGCCAGCCACGCGGCGATCCCGGGGATGGTGTCGGTGGTGCCGATCACGATGGGGGTGCGCCACATGGTGTCGGCGGCCCTGGAAGTGTCAGAAGCGAGGCGTGGTTGGGGGGCTGCGCTCACGGTGGATAGCTCCGGGGCCAACCCGAAGGCTTTGCGGGTGGCACCCTGCTTCATCGGCCAACTGGGCCGCCTTCGTGCATACCCCGGCGCGGGCGGCTACCTTGGGCGTGCATGATCACACGGCTGACGGGCACGCTGGAGCGGGTGGAAGGGCAGGAGGCGATTGTGGCCTTGGGGGACATTGCGCACCAAGTCCTTGTGCCGGGGTATGTTGCAGAGAAGCTCGCCCAGCGACTGGGCCAGCGGGTGACGTTGGTGACGCTGCAGTATTTGGAGAGTCAGAATCAGGGGTCGAGCTTTATTCCGCGCCTGATCGGGTTCAATCACGAGCAGGAGCGCAAGTTTTTCGAGCTGTTTACGACGGTGAAGGGGATTGGCAATCGCAAGGCGTTGCGGGCGTGCGTGCTGGAGCCAGCGGGGATCTGCCGCGCCATCGCGGCCCGGGACGCCAAGGCCCTCACCAAACTGCCCGAGATCGGCAGCCGCATGGCCGAGACGATCATCGCCGAGCTGTCGGGCAAGGTCGATGGGTTTTTGTCGTCGCAGGAAATCGAATCCCTGGACGCCGAGGCGGCCGGAGCGGGTGGGGCCAAGAGCCCGATCGCCGACGACGCCGTGGCGGCCCTCATCGCGCTGGGCCAAACCCGCCAAGAGGCCGAGGTGCAGGTGACGCGGGCCGTGGGGCGACTTGGAAACCCGGCAAGCGTGGAAGAGATTTTGGAGCGGGTGTTTGGGGGGTAGGGGAGCGGCTGGCCGCCCGTCCCCCCGCTGGGGCGGCAGAATGCGGGCTCCTCACAACAACCAGCTTTTACTGAGCCGCCACGCTCGCCGCCCCCTCGGGATAACTGATTCGCCCGTGGTGCATGCTCGCCACCGTGCGGCTCACGCTGTCCACGATGCGGCTCAGGTCCTTCAGCGTCAGCTCGCAATCGTCAAACTGCCCGTCCATGAGGCGCTTGTTGGCGATGGCCCGCACCAGGGCATCGATGCGGGTGGGGGTGGGGTCGGTCATGGCCCGGGCCGCGCTTTCGACGGCGTCGGCGAGCATGAGGATGGCCACTTCTTTCACACGCGGCTTGGGGCCCGGGTAGCGATACTCGAACTCGTCGGGCATGTACGACTCTTCGTCGGCCTGCTTGCGGGCCCGGTGATAGAAGAACTCGACCAGCGTGGTGCCGTGATGGGCTTCGATGAAGTGCTGCAGTTTGGCGGGGAGGTGAAACTCACGGGCCAGCTCGATGCCGTCCTTGACGTGGCCCACAATGATGAGCAGGCTCATGGCGGGGCTGAGCCGGTCGTGCTTGTTGGGTCCGCCTTGCTGATTTTCCACGAAGTAATCGGGCTTGTTCATCTTCCCGATGTCGTGGTACATCGCTCCGACGTAGGTGAGCAGCCCGTCGCACCCGATCGACTCGGCCGCGGCCTCGGCGATGGTCGCGACGTTCAGGCTGTGGGTGTAGGTGCCCGGGGCTCGTTGTTGCAGCTCGCGCAGCAGGGGTTGCTTGGGGTCGCGCAGCTCCACCAGCGAGAGCCCGGTGGTGACCTTGAAAGCCCGCTCGATCGTGGGGAGCATGAAGAGGGTGGCCCCGCCGACGCCGATGGCCCCGCCCGCGGCTTTGGCGGCGTCGATCAAGATCTCGCCGACGACGTCGGGGACCAGCGGCCTCTGCACCAGCCCGATGAGGATGGTGGCCAGGGCGACGCCCCCGGCTGTGAAGGCCGAGCAGCGCACCAGCGAGCTGCGATCGCGGATTTCTTTCAGGGACCACACCACGCAACTGATGCCCGCGAGCATGACGCCCAGGGTGCCGATGTCGGCTCGCAGGGCGACGGCCACCGCCAGCCCGTGGAGCAGTGCGTAGGCGAGCGCGGAGCGCCGGTCGTAGGCGATGGTCATGAGCATTCCGACCAGGATGGTCGGGGTGACCATGGTCAGCGCGGCGTACTCGGGTGAGGCCGCGGTCGAGAAGCAGGCTACCAGCATGCACACCATGAGCACGGTGGCGACGCCCATCATTCGGGCGGCGTTGCGCTTGACGCGGGGCGAAAAGAGGATGGTGTACCCGGCGATCGTCAGCGTGATGGAGGACATCACGCCAAGCACGCCCGCCCGGTAGAGCCAGCGCTGCCAGAGGGGGGCGGCGGCTTCGTTCTGGGCCATCTCGACCCGGAAGAGAGCCGCCTGCGATTCGGTCAACAGGTCGCCACGCCGAAAGATGATCTGCCCCGCTGGGCTGATGGCCACCGCGGGCAGAACTTGATCGGCGGCTGCGTTCTGGTCTTTGGTGGTGGCGGCGGCGTCGAAGACGTAGGTGGGCTTGGTCGTGGCGGCCAGCCGGGTGACGATGAGGGGCTGGGTGAGGAGTGAGAAGTTGGCGTCGCGGGCCATGACCCGGGCCACGCCCACGAGCTGCTCTTTGTCCTCGAGGTTGATGGTTTCGCCCCGGAGCACCGTGAGCGTGGATTTATCCGCAGCGACCAGGCGGACTTTGGCGCTGGTCCCCTCTTGGGTGCCTCGTTGCCAGGTCTGGGCGTCGAGCAAAGGCCGGCGGGTGAGGAGAAAGGCGAGCTGGCGAACCTTTTCGGCCCATTCCGGCCCGCGCTGGCCCGAGGCCCACTCCAGACGCAAAGCACTCAGGCTTTCGGGGGTGAGGCCAAACTGCTCGCGGATCTTGGCGTCGACATCGTCGATGGTCTCGGCGCTGGCGACGGTCTTGGGCAGGTTTTCAAGGCTCAGCACGATCGCGTCGAGGGCGGGCTGGTCGATGGCGTAGACGCGGGGGGTCGCTTGGCGGGCGGCTTCTTGGCGCTGCTTGGTCTGGGTGTCGTCGACGGTGCTGATCTCGCGCCGAACCAGGCGGGTCTCGTTCATCACTCGGCCGACGGCAACGAGGGGCCGCTCGCGGGCCCACAGGACGCAGGCCGTGAAGACCAGGGCCACCAACACTGCGATGAGCAAACCCGCGCCCATGGTGGGGGAGGAGAGGGCCTCGACCCCGCGCCCAAGAATGCTCAGCAACGCCCTGCCGCGATGGCGTTCGCGAACGCTCTGGGTGACGGCCTGGGCCCGGCTTCGGACTGCCTTCAGGCCGGCTTTCGCGCCTGAAATGCCGGGCGGGCC
>JAKFUN010000250.1 GCA_021732675.1 Phycisphaerales bacterium | reverse complement strand
GCGGGAAGAGTGGGCGGCGTGCGGGGCCTGGCGCGGGACTGTGAGAGGGTGGCGCTGCCGCACCCGTGAGAAGCGAGGGCGCGATTCCGGCCTGGGCGAAGCCAGTGCGTGGAGACCCATCGCCGGTGCTGATCAGGAAAGACGCAGCCATGCGAGAAGTGTACCGGTAGTTTCCGCCAGAGTTGCGAACATTCGCAGGGTTGTCAGCTCTCGGGCCTCGGATGCCAGGGCTACAGGCGTTCGAAGCCGGGGAGGTCTCCCACCAACGGCAGGCAGTATTCGATGAACTTCTTACTGACGTTGTTGTGCCCGTTGAGAAACTCCTTGGGCATGTGTCGGGTTTTGGCGGCGATGGCGTGGAGGTCGACGCGTTTGTATTCGCTGGCGTAGGGGTCGCCGGCGGCGCCGAGGTAGGAGGCGCTCCCGCTGCTGGTGCGGACGATCGCGACGCTGCCGTCGCGGGCGCCGTGGAGGGGGAGCATGGCGGCGTATTGGCCCGAGCGGCGGGCTTCGATGCGATCGGTGGGGCTGGCGTCGGGCCAACAGCGTTGAACGTATCCGAAGGTGTCGGCGCGGACGCGGGGGGCCTTGCCGCCGGCGGGGGTGAGGCGTTCTTTGAGGAGGTCGCCGAGCTGGTCGCCCAGCGCGCCGCTGCCGGAGAGCTGGACGTTGCCGTGGGCGTCGACCTGGGCGTTTTTGATGAGCTTGGCGCCGATGGAGAGGCCGTCTTTGTCTTGAATGCCCTCGGAGACGACGATGTGGCAGCGGCCTTTGCTGGAGTAGATGGCTTCGACGTCGGTGACGAAGCGGTCCAGGTCGAAGGCGACCTCGGGGCAGTAGATGAGCTGGGGGCCGTCGGTAGTGGCGACGGGCACGTCGTCAAACTCGCGATCGCGGCGGCGGGCCAGGGCGCTGGCGGCGGTGAGGAACCCGGCATGGCGGCCCATCACGACGTTGATCTTGATGCCCGGGAGGGAGATGTTGTCCATGAAGTCGGCCATGCAGGCCATGGCGACAAACCGGGCGGCGCTGGGGAAGCCCGGGGTGTGGTCGTTCTCCATGAGGTCGTTGTCCACGGTCTTGGGGACGTGGAAGCATCGGAGGTCGTACGCGCTGTTGACGGCCATCTCGCGCACGAGGCGGCAGGTGTCGCTGGAGTCGTTGCCCCCGATGTAGAAGAAGTAGCGAATGTCGTGCTGCTTGCAGGCCTGGAGCACGCGTTCGCAGTAGGCCTTGTCGGGCTTGTCGCGGGTGCTGCCCAGGCCGGCGGAGGGGGTCATGGCCAGGCGGTCGAGGCGGTCCTGGTGCATGTCGGTCATGTCGTAGAGGTCGCCCTTGGTGAGGCCTTTGACGCCGTGGCGCATGCCGAAGATGCGCTTGACGACGCCCGCGGCGTGGAGGCCCAGGCGCAGGCCTTCGACGACGCCGACGAGGGATTGATTGATGACGGCGGTCGGGCCCCCGGATTGACCAATGGCGGCGTTGCCGGGGACGAGATCGGAGATGACGGACATGGAGGGCCTCGCAAGTGAAACGGAGTGAAGCGTCAAGACTGGCCAGGCGTCGGCCCGGCGCGAGCGATAGTACCGGGTGTGATGCGGGGTGACGAGGGTGGGGTGGGATGAGAATCGCGGGCCAGTGGCGCGGCCGCCGACTTGTCCTGCCGACGCCATGGAGGGCTGCACTGATTCTGCATAGCCGCCAGCATTGCCTCATCTTGGCCGGCGGGAAAACGAATGGCCATGTCGGGACAGACCTTTAACTTGTGTTATGTTAATCTCCGGCGCCTCTGCCGGGGCGGCTCGCGTTGTGTCTTCCACGGATTGCGCGATGCAAGGCGTCGCTCTACCGATGGCTACAAGCCGCGGCCCCGTTGGGGCCGAGAGCGGAACCGTTGGAGCCGCAAGCGGACTCGATCGCAGCGCTGCTTTGATCCGGTGCCTTTGCACTGCTCGGGATGGAGGTGCGGGAGGAAGAACTTCCCGTCCTCTGGCATCAGCAAGTAAGCGAAGGAAGCGACGGAGCGTGCCGCCCGCCTGGCCTGCTTTCCTCCACGCCTGCTCAATCCCCCACACATCGACACGCACTTCCAGGGCATCGAGTCAGGTTTCTTCGTCCGCGAGGTGAGCCCTCCTTGAAGGCGGGCGTGGTACCCGGCGAGGTCTCTCACGCATGCACGTTGGGCGCAGGCACGTTGATGGCGATGCCCCGCTGCCTTCCCGTGCTTCATGGCTGCCCTCCATCGGTATCATTTCGTATGCATCGAAGCCACGCGCGTGTTGAATCTGCCGCGATCCGTCTTCGCCATGTGACGCCTGCGGACCTGCCCTTGCTCTACGAGATACAGCTCGACCCGCAAAGTAATGACATGGCGGGGACCAAGGCGCGAAGCCGCGAGGCGTTTTTCGCGGCTTGGGAGTCGCACCTGATCAATCCGGAGATCAACGCCCGGGTCATCGAGATGGTCAGCGAGACCGGCCCCGCCATCGCGGGGAGCATCTCTCGCTTCCCGGCCGAGGGGCACTACGCGGTCGGATACTGGATCGCTCGGTGGCATTGGGGCAAGGGCATTGCGTCCCAGGGGCTATCGCTGTTTCTGGTGGAGGAGGTGCGGCGCCCGCTGCATGCGACGGCGGCGACCGGTAACGCCGCGTCGCGGCGGATTTTGGAGAAGTGCGGGTTCCGGTGCGTGGGGGTTCGGATGGGTGAGGAAACGGAACGGTTTTTGGCCCGGGAGATCGCGGATTATGTGTTGGGTTAAGACCATGGCTCCGGGGCGAGGGGCCCGGTGGCGGACTGGCGTCGACGGTTGCGGTTTGTGCTGGGAGCCAGTCCGGACCGGGGGAATGGCAAATCCGCCTAGGACGGGAGCTGTCTGGTTTGACCCCTTGGGGTTGAGGGCTACCATCCCACCCTCGCTGGGGCGATCGGTACGGTCGTTTGGCGGGGGTGTCAGGGTTTTGTGAATATCGCAGACGGGGAATTGTTCGCAAGTTTCGCCACCGTAGCTCAGCGGTAGAGCACTCCCTTGGTAAGGGAGAGGTCAAGGGTTCAAATCCCTTTGGTGGCTTTGAGTTGGGCGTTGGGCGCGAGCCTGGCGTGCCTTCTCCGCGAGGGGTTTTGGCAGCCTCATGCGAAGAAGTTGGTTGGTTCGTTGCTGCAGAGTTTTATCGTGCGGCTGGCTTGGTGGAGGCGATATGGGAGCCCCGCCCCAGGCCTTCTAGATGGGTATCCCGTGGTTGAGGATGGCCGCAGGTCGCGGCCTCCTGTTGGAGATTTCTCCCATGGCTAAAGGCAACTTCGCTCGTACCAAACCGCACGTCAACGTGGGCACCATCGGTCACATCGACCATGGCAAGAGCACGCTGACGGCGGCTCTTTCCGCTCGCTCGGCGGCCCGCTTTGGCGGCATCATCAAGAGCTACGCGGACATCACCAAGGGCGGCACCGTCCGTGACGCCAACAAGACGGTGACCATCGCGTCGTCGCACACCGAATACGAGACCGAGAATCGGCACTACGCCCACGTTGACTGCCCGGGCCACGCCGACTTCGTCAAGAACATGATCACCGGCGCCGCCCAGATGGACGGGGCGATCCTGGTGGTGTCGGCCGCCGACGGCCCGATGCCCCAGACCCGCGAGCACGTGCTGCTGGCCCGTCAGGTCGGTGTGCCCTACATCGTGGTCTTCCTGAACAAGGTCGACCTGGTGGACGACCCCGAACTGCTCGACCTGGTCGAGCTGGAAGTTCGCGAACTGCTGAAGAAGTACGGCTTCCCCGGCGACGACACCCCCGTGGTGCGTGGGCAGAGCAAGGCGGCCCTTGAGAACCCGAAGGACGACAAGATCTGCAAGCCGATCGACGATCTGTTCAACGCGATCGACAGCTACATCCCCGAGCCGACCCGCGAAATCGACAAGCCCTTCCTGATGAGCGTGGAAGACGTCTTCTCGATCAAGGGCCGCGGCACGGTGGCGACCGGGCGTATCGAGCGTGGCAAGGTCCGCGTGGGCGACACCGTCGAGGTGGTCGGCATCCGGGCTGAAAAGAAGACCACGGTCGTGACGGGCGTGGAAATGTTCCAGAAGACGCTGGACGAAGGCATGGCGGGCGACAACGTGGGTGCCCTGCTGCGTGGCGTTGAAAAGGACGACGTGGAGCGTGGGCAGGTGCTGTGCAAGCCCAACTCGATCCAGCCCCACACCAAGTTCAAGGGCGAGGTGTACGTGCTGACCAAGGAAGAGGGCGGGCGCCACACCCCGTTCTTCAGCGGGTACCGTCCCCAGTTCTACTTCCGCACCACGGACGTGACCGGCTCGGTCAAGCTGCTGGGCGGGGCGGAAATGTGCATGCCGGGCGACAACATCACCATGGAAATGGACTTGATGGGCAAGCCGGTGGCCATGGAGAAGGGTCTGCGCTTCGCCGTGCGTGAGGGTGGCCGCACCATCGGTTCGGGCGTTGTGACTGAGATCATCGAGTGAGTTTGCCCGGGGCGGCAAAGCCCCGGAAGACCGGAGGCCGATCGGGGGAGTGATAGACCCCAAGGCCTGGATTTAGCGAACATGGGCGGGTGGATGAGGATGAGTTGGCGCGGAGCGCTGGCCCCACCGAGCCTATAGTGATTTCTGCCGTCCGGGCCCCCGTGGTCCGGACGGCGGTTTCTTGGGACTTCAACGGGGCTTGTGCCCGTGAGTGGGAAGTCGGGTTGGAAAGCTGGATTGGAAAGTCGGGCTGGGAAACCGGGTTGGTTGGTGCTGGTTGACTGTTTGTGCCGAAGAATCGCCCCCAGGGTCGGGGCGTTGAGTGACGGGATTTTGAAAGGCTGAGTGCAGGATGGCGAAGAAGAAGTCGATGGCGCGCGAGTACGTTTGGTTGCAGTGCAGCGAGAGCGGCGACCTGAACTACCGCACCTCTGTGAACACCAAGGGCGGGATGCCCGAGGGGTTGAAGGAAGGTTTGATGAAGTTCTCCCCGCGTTTGCGCAAGCACACGCGGCACAAGGTCAAGCGCAAGTAACCCCATCGGTTGCCTCGCGGGCTTCGGGGCCCATTGGTCTCCAAGCATCGGGAGCTACCCGGCGGGTATGGCGGCATGTACGGCGGTAGCTCAATTGGTAGAGCAGCGGATTCCAAATCCGCAGGTTGCGGGTTCGATTCCCTCCCGCCGTGTTGAGACGAGTTTGACCATGACAACGACCAACGCGGGCAGTTCGCTGCCCGGATCCCAAGATCGTTCGCAAGCCCCCGGCCGCGGTGCTGGGCTGGTGCAGTACGGGCTGTACAAGTGGGGACAGGGGTATTGGGTTCGCGTGCTGACCGCCGCCATTCTGGGCGTGCTGTTTATGGTCGCCGGCGGATGGGTGTGGGCGGAGCTTCAGGCTGTCCATCTCCCCACCCCGCGGTATTCCCTGCAGTTGGATCAGGTAAGCGGGGTCCCGGCGGCAGGGTCGACGGTTTCGCTGGAACGGTCGGTGGATGGCCGCGCCGAGAAGCTGGGGAGCGGGATTGTCGAGATCTTCACCCCGGAAGGGAAGAATCAGGGGCACCTGACGGTGGGCAAGATCGAGATGCTCGCCTCGGCAGTGGTCGAGGACGTGAATCATGTGGAGATCGCGGGGGCGACGCCATTTGTCGCCGCGGCGATTCGCCCGCAGGGGATCCCGATCTTCGATTTGGTATATCTGCAAACCGGGGCAGGGCTCTTCGTGATTCTCGCGGGAATCGTCACGGTGTATTGGTTTGTCGGTCGCTCCCCCACCAGCGTGGACTTCCTGATCGCCACCGACGGGGAGATGAAAAAGGTCAACTGGTCGACCCGTCAGATCATCATCGATTCGACGTCGGTGGTCATCGGTGCGACGTTCCTGATCGCCTTCCTGCTCTTTGTTTTCGACACGATCTTCTCGCAGATCGCGACGGCCACCGGGTTGCTGGGTAGCGGCAACTGACCCGCCGGCCGGCGTTGGATGGCTTGGGGGGGAAGTCCCCCGCAAACTGGTTGTTTTGGGTCGCGGCCCCGCGGCTTTACGCGAGCCCGGTCTCCCCGGCTCGCTGGGTCTCTTTGAGGTGACACATGGCCAATGAAGGCGGCAACAAAGTGCTCGACGGTCGCCCCAACGAGCGGACCGACATTCTCCAGCCCGACGAAGTCATTCGCCAAGAGGGGATGAACTGGTTCGTGCTTCGCGTTGCCTCCAACAAAGAGTCGGGCGTGCGCGAGACGCTGCTCCGCAAGGTGCAGATCGAGGGGATGGGGCACGTGGTCGGGCGCATTTTGGTGCCCACCGAGAAGACCAAGACCATTAAGGGTGGCAAGCAGCGCATCACCGAGACCAAGCTTTATCCGGGCTATGTCTTCGTCGAGATGAAGCTGGAGCCGGACGGGCGGATTCCTCAGGATGTCTTTTTCTTGATCAAAGAGACGACCGGGGTGGGCGACTTTGTGGGCACGGCGGGTCGTCCGACACCCATGAAGGAGCACGAGATCGAGAAGATGCTGCGCGACAGCCGCAAGCCCGAGGATGAGCCGACCATCAAGCTCGTCTTCAAGAAGGGCGAGCATGTCGTCATCAAGGAAGGCCCGTTCCAGGGGTACGAGGGGACCGTGGACGAGCTCTTCCCGGACAAGGGGAGCGTTCGTGTGCTGGTGACGATCTTTGGTCGGCAGGCCCCGGTGGACCTGGACGAGTGGATGATCGGCAAGGCCGAGGGGACCTAAACGCGAGGCTCAGGCGAAAACGGGCGAATCGCGCTCTCGGCGCAACGCTCTGGCGTGCCACCAAGCCCGTCGCGATGCCTGGTCAATGGCGAGCTTGGGCGGACTTGGCCCTGGGCCCGGAGAGGTCTTCCAGAATCCGTCCCAGGCTTTCGGCCCGGGTCGCCAGTTGGCCCGCGGCCTGGTTTGAGGTCGCCGAGAGCCCGCGGGTGGTTTCCGAGAGTTGCTGAATCTCCATCACCCGCTTGCTGATGTCGTCGCTGGCGCTGCGCTGGGCGGAGGTCGAGTCGGCGATGGATTTGATCATCGTGGCGGTGCCGCGGACGCCTTCGACGATCCTCGCGAGGGATTCCTGGGCGCTGCGGGCCAGCTTGGCAACCTCGTCCATCTCGACGGCGCCCTTGGACATTCCGGCATTGGCCTGGGTGGTGTCGGTCTGAATGGCCTTGATGGCCTCGGCAACTTCGCGGGTGGCGCCGGTGGTGCGTTCAGCGAGCTTGCGGACTTCATCGGCGACGACGGCAAACCCACGCCCGTGCTCTCCCGCGCGGGCGGCTTCGATGGCGGCGTTCAAGGCGAGCAAGTTCGTCTGATCGGCGATCTCCTGGATGGAGGTCACGATGGCGTTGATCTGTTCGCTGCGCTTGCCGAGTTCGGCGACGCGTTCGGCGCCGGCGGTGACGAGGTGTTCGGCCCCTTCCAAGCGAGAGATGGTTTTGCCGACGACTTCTTGCCCATCGCCGGCCAGGTGACCGGCGTTGCTGGCCGACTCGCTGGCGGTGAGGCTGCTCTGGGCGATCTCGGAGACGGAGCTGGAGAGTTGCTCGATCGCGGCGGCGATCTGCTCAACGCTGAGGGCCTGGTCCTTGATGCCGCCGGCTTGGGCGTCGAGGGATTGGCAGATGGTGAGGCTGCCGCGTTTGACTTCGTCGGTGACGTTGGAGGCTTCGCGCACCACTCCGGCGAGCCCGGCGGAGAAGTGATTGAAGGCGGTGGCGATCCGGGCGATCTCGTCGTTGCCTGAGAGATGAACCTGCCGGGCCGAGAGTTCACCTTCGCCGGCGGCGATGGCCTCCATTCGATTGGTCAGCAAGGAGACCCGGCGAGTGACGGCGCGGGCGCTGACGAGCCCGATGATCCCGAGCACGAGGGTGGCTCCGCCCACCGAGTAGAGCATGATGGCCTTGGCGATTCGGGACTCAGCCTGAGACTGATGCACCACTTCGGTCACTCGGGCTTCGACGGTGTCGCTAAGGGAGCCCATCAGGGTCTCGAGCTTGTGGAAGCGGGCCTCGACTTCGGGCTGCAGCGTCAAGCCGCGTGAAGTGTCGACGCTGGCTTGATCTGCCAAGGTGCTGGCTGCCAGCAGGTACATCCGCATTTCAGGCTCGACCACTTCGATGGCGGCGATGATCTTGGGATCGTCGGCGAGCGCTTTGTTCTCGGCAAGTCGCTCGCGAAAGCTGGTGACGTGCTCGCGGATGGAGGTGACGAACTCGGTCTGTTCCTGCTGCGACTTGGAGAAGACCAACAGTGCGGCATCGCCCCGAATGGCGTCATGCATCATGTCGCATTCCATGTGGTTGCGCAGCACCTGCCCGGCGCGAGCGACGGCCTCGCTGCGGGTCGACACACTTTCAAGGCCTCGCAGGCCCACCAACGCCACCCCCAGCGAGGCAATGGGCCCGAGAACTGCGAGCCCGAGCAAACGCGTGCGGATGGTCAGTGACATGGAATGGCGTCCAGTGAGTGGAGACGACGGACACGATGGCGGCAAACACCGGCGGGATTCTCGGCAATTCTCGACCAAGGGATCAAGAAGCGTGAAACAAAGCGGACACACTATTCCGTTATTAGGCAACCTGAAGGGGACGGCTGTGCGGAGTTACCCCTGCTCTTAGGGGTGTCCCGAGGGATCCAGGGCCTGGAAAACCACACAGGCCAGCGTGGGGACGCTGGCCTGTGGCGAAAACAAGGTTGAGGGAGGCAGTGGCTAGCCGTTGAAGTCGGCGGGCAGCTCTTCGGTGAAGTGGATGCCGAAGGCGGTGCCTTGTGTGTGCGGGCGGACCCACATGATGGTTCCCTGGCGATCGAGGGTGGTCTGCCCGCGTGAGAGCGAAAGGCGGATGGTGTTTTTGGGCTTGACGGCTTCCTTGGTGACGATCTGAGCCCCCTTGCGGGAGAGATCGATCACGCGGCCCACGGAGCAGGTGACGTTGGGGGCCTCGACGCGCTTGGAGGATGCGTCGCGTCCGCGCCGGTCGGTCACGAAGGCGTTGAGCAGGCTTGACAGGCTGCGTGAGCTGCCTGCCAGCGACTGGGCGGCTTCGTTGGAGACCTTGGAGAGCTGGCGGGTTTCGTCGGCGGAGGTCTTGATCTCGACGACGCGCTTGCTGATGTCGTCGCTGGCGCTGCGCTGGGCCGCGGTGGAGCTGGCGATGGTCTGGATCATCGTTGCGGTGCTGCGCGAGCCCTCGACGATCCTGGAGAGGGACTGCTCGGCGCTCTTGGCGAGCGAGGCGACTTCGGACATCTCCCGGGCACCGCTGGACATGCCCTCGTTGGCCTGGGTGGTGTCGACCTGGATGGCCTTGATGGCCTCGGCGACTTCGCGGGTAGCCCCGGTGGTGCGTTCGGCGAGCTTGCGGACTTCATCGGCGACGACGGCAAACCCACGCCCGTGTTCGCCCGCGCGGGCGGCTTCGATGGCGGCGTTCAAGGCGAGCAAGTTCGTCTGATCGGCGATCTCCTGGATGGAGGTCACGATGGCGTTGATCTGTTCGCTGCGCTTGCCGAGTTCGGCGACGCGTTCGGCGCCGGCGGTGACGAGCTTTTCGACTTGGTGGAGGCGGGCGATCGTCTTGGTCACGACCTCCTGGCCTTCCTGGGCGAGGGTGCCGGCGGCTTCCGCGGCCTGGCTGGCGGCGTTGCTGCTCTCGGCGATCTCCGAGACCGAGCTGGAGAGTTCTTCGATAGCCGCGGCGATCTGCTCGACGCTGGTGGCCTGCTGGGCGATCCCACCTGCTTGCGAATCGAGGTTGGTGCAGATCGAAGTCGTTCCCTGGTTGACCTTGTTGGTGACCTGGGTGGCTTCGAAGATGACGTCGTGAATGCGGCGCGAGAAGCGGTTGAAGGCGTCGGCCAGCCCGCCGATCTCGTCGCCGGTGTTGGCGGTGACGACGCGGGTGGCGAGGTCGCCCTCGCCCTCGGCGATGGCCTCGAGGCGGGTGCGAAGGCTGGCGATGCGGTTGGAGACGGAGCGGGCGGCCAGAGCACCGAGGCAGCCGACAGCCAGGGCGGAGATGGCCAGAGTGAGTCCCATGGTGAGGTAGGCGCTGGTGCCGGCGGCCTGGGCGTGGTCGACGCTGCCCTTGGCGCTCCCCTCCACCTTGTCGCTCAGGGCCGCCATTTCACCTTCGAGCTTCTCGAAGGCTTCGAGGAACTTGGGGTAGCCGGCCTTGGCTCCGGGAAGATCGGAGACGCTCAGTGCGGCGAGATCGCTGGCGGACTGCAGGTAGGCCTGCATTTCCGGCTCAACCTTAGCGAAGGCGCTGGTCAGGGCGGGGTCGTTGGTGAGCTGGCGATTCTGTTCCAGGTTGTCGCGAAAGACCTGCGAGTGTTCGACGAGGGCTTGCCGGGCCTCTTGGCGGCTGGCCTCTTCCTCACCCCACAAGGCGCTGAGCACATCCGAGCGCAGGGCGTCATGCATCATGTCGCATTCCATGTGGTTGCGCAGGACCTGGCCGGCCAGGGCGATCTCCTGGCTCCCCGCCAGGGTGAGGTTGAGTCCGTAGGCTCCGCCCGCGGCGACGGCCAAACCAGTGACGGGACCCAGGAGGGCCAGGCCGAGCAAACGAAGACGAATTGACACTGCCATGCGGTTCCCCCCGAAACGAGTGTTGATTGCACAAAGGTCGTATGGGAGGATTCGGCAGACGGCCCGGGTTGCTTGAGTGTTACAATCTGCTCTGCCCCGAGGTTGGGGGTTTTTTCCTAGAAAACCCCCTGCTCAGGTGGGCGCTGAACTGGGGGCTTGTCAGAGCGTCCGACGGTGGGTGGGGCACGACCGGGTGGGAACGGCTTCGCTACCATCGACCAGGACCGGCAAGGAGTGCCCGGCGGAGAATGGATCAATGACCGATAACCCCAACGATTTTTGGAAGAAGCCCGACAACGCCTCGGACGGCAAGAACAAGAAGCCCGCTGAATCGGGGCTACGGGGGAGTGCCCCCAAGGAAGAACCGGGTTTCTGGGCAAAAGAGAAGGCCAATCCGGAGGCGCCAGCCGGGGAGCCGGACGCGTGGGGGAGCGCGACGGCGGCGAAGCAGCGCGAGCAGGCCGAGCGCGACGCGCTGCTTAAAGACCCGAGTATGCACAAGAAGCGCCGGCGGCGGTTGGTGCTCAAGGTGGTGCTGGGGATCGCGGCGGTCTTGCTGCTCACGCTGGGCCTGGGAGTTCTGTTTGCACCGCAGATCGCCTCGTCGGTGGCGCCAGGCTTTGCGAAGGACGCGGTGAACGGGAGCATCAAGGGGAAGATTGACCTCACGCGGCTGAGCCTGAGCTGGGGCGGGCCGCAGGTGATCGAAGGGGTGACGCTGAGCGATCCGGAGGGGAAGGAGATCGCGACGCTGAACCTGGAGGCGCAGGCGGGGCTGTGGGGTTTGGCATTTGGGGACCTCAACCTGGGCGAAGTGAAGATCACCAAGGCCAAGGCGATCGTGGTTCGAGAGGCCGATGGGACGACGAACATCCAGCGGGCGATCGCGTCGCGGGCGGCCACCCCTGCACCGGCGAAGAACACCAAACCCGGGAAGCCAGCGCCCGGGGGGCCGCTCACGCTACCTGAGGGGCTGAGCGTCAAGCTGATCGTGAAGGACCTGGCAGCGATGTTCGTCGACAAGGCGGCGGCGGGCGGGAAGCCGCTTTCGGTGACGCTGAAGGATGTGGACGTCACCAGCGTCTTTGCGCCGGGAAAACCGCTCAATCTCGATATGTCGGCGCGGGCGATTCCGGGTGATGGGTCAGGCACCGATCTGGGCGGCAAGATCAGCATCAAGGCGAACGCCGATAAGTGGTCCACGCCCATCGGCATTCTGACGCTGCAGAACATCAAGGGCGATGGGGAGATCAAGCTCGAGAACATCCCGGTCGAGTTGATCGACGCGCTGGTGCCTTTGGCGGCGGCCAACCCGGGTGAACGCCCCCCCACCTTGCGCGAGGCGCTGGGCCCCAAGCTGCAAGTGACGATCAAGGGGGGCGGGGACAGCAACGACGCCAAGGCGACCATCGACATCAAGGTTGACAACGCCAGCGTGGGCGGGGCGTTTGCGTTCGACGGGAACACCCTGAGCACCAGCGCGCCCTTGCTGGTTTCGGCGAAGGGGAGCGCGATCGAAGCCCTCGCCCCGGCGCTGGCCAAGGCGATCAAGGCGAGCGAACAGGCCAAGTTTGATGCGCTCCCCGACCTTGCGGTGGCGCTCGACAAGTTCAAGGTGCAGTTTGCGCCGGGGGCGACGACCCCCAGCCTGCGCGGGGCCGCGGCGCTGCTGACCATCGACACCAGCGCCATGGCCGGGGAGATGGTGCTGCCCAATCAGCCCAAGCAACGCTTCGGGGTGGCGCCGCTCCACGTGAGCATCGAGACGGCGAACCTTGAGCAAGGTCTGCGGGTGATCGCGGCGTCGTCGGTCACCATCGGACAGAGCCCGGCGGGTGAACTGGCGGTGGACATCAACGCCAGCGGGTTGCTGGATGAGTACGGCAAGTTGAAGTCGGGCATGCCTGGCACCCTCAAGGGCGAAGCTCGCCTGAGCAAGGTCGCCACGGCGATCGCGCAGCCCTTCGTGCAGGCGCTCAAGATCGATCTGCCCACGGACATCGGCCCGACGCTTGATGTGGCGCTGGTCGCGGCCAGCGGGGCCAAGCCCGGTGATGGGGATGTGGACATCACCGTCAAGAGCGAGAAGCTAACCCTCACGGGCGGGGTGAGGTTGGCTGAAACGGCGCTCACGCTCAAGGGCGAGGGCCTGAAGCTGGAGGCGAAAGCCGCGGGGGCGATCGCCTCGCGATTGGTCTCCCCCACCACCGGGTGGAGGATCTCGCCCAAGGATGGGGCGGGCA